>CALRTD020000210.1:0-7535 GCA_943371015.1 Synechococcus sp. UW140
ACCCTCTTGCACGAATCGTTTTTCAGGAATAAACTCTGGCAATACATTTGCCTTGTCAGTACCAACTGATTAACCTAACAACAACTCCATGGCCTCCTCAGAAGATAAGACGACGAAAGCATTAAGTAAAATAGATGCGCTGCGCGGACTTGCACAGCTTACCGCACATATTCGCAGTCAGGCATCACAGCTTCCGCCCCGCGACAGTTTCCCGACCGAAGAAATGGCTTCGGTCGCAGGTAAAGAAAAACGCCTTGAATTTTTACAGACTCAAACCGGACACACATTCCATCACCTTACCGGTAATCAGCTCCCCCGCGATCTGAGTTTTCTGGAAGGAAATATCGAAAACTACATCGGCATGACCATGCTGCCAACAGGCGTTATCGGTCCGCTGCGTGTTACAGGAACTGCTGCCGAAGGCGATTACTACATTCCGCTGGCGACAAGCGAAGGCGCATTGGTGGCCTCTTATCATCGCGGAGCTAAAGCTACACGCATCAGCGGCGGAATTACTTCGGTTTGCTTGGTTGAAGGTGTGCAGCGCAGTCCGGTTTTTCGTTTTCAGGATGTGGCTGGCGCTGTCAGCTTCATGGCTTTTATGTACAGCCGCCGCGAACAGATGAATGACATTGTGCGTGCACACAGCCGCCATGCCGTGCTCGATGATATCCGCGCCAACCTCGAAGGCAATCAGCTCATCCTCACATTCGAATACCACACCGGCGATGCTGCGGGGCAAAACATGGTTACCATTTGCACCGATGCCATTTGCCGCACATTAGTTCCCGAAGCTCCCGAACAACCGATAGCCTGGTACATCGAAAGCAACTACTCGGGCGATAAAAAAGCTACTGCACTTTCGTTTACTACCGTGCGCGGAAAAAAAGTTACTGCCGAATGTGTACTGCGCCGCGAAGTAGTTGAAAAAGTACTCAAAACAACGCCCGAAGCAATGGCCGATTACTGGCAATCATCAACAATAGGCGTTATTCAGAGTGGTGCTATTGGCGCGCAGGGACACATTGCAAACGGACTAACTGCTTTGTTTCTTGCCACCGGACAAGATGCAGCCTGTGTAGCCGAAGCTGCAACCGGAATTACACGGATGCAACTCACACCATCAGGCGATTTGTACACCAGTGTAACATTACCCAATTTAATTGTAGGTACTGTTGGCGGCGGAACAGGTTTACCCACTCAGCAGGAATGTCTGCAACTGATGAACTGCGCCGGTGCCGGAAATGCAAGAAAGTTTGCTGAGATCTGCGGAGCTGTTGCACTCTCTGGCGAAATTTCAATTGCGGCTGCACTCTCTGCCGGCCACTTTGCAAGCGCTCACCAAAAACTCGGACGTAAAAAGTAAAAGATGAACGCAGCTGTTGTTCTTGTTTTGTTTTATGTCTGGATTGGTGCTATTCATGCATTGTTCACCGGTGTAACCACTTTTGCATTGCTGGGTAAACGAACAAAAACATGGCCGCTTTATGCGCTGCTGCTCCTCATTATTGCCGAACAAATTTTTCTGGAAGTGTATTGGATCGGAATTGTAAATTTTCTTGGAATTAGTTTGCACTCCAATAACGAGACCGTTCTTCATGTATTCGGAAAAACGGCTGATGATAATTTGGTTTATTCTCTTTATCCGGGTTGGCTGAGTCCTATACTTTGGATCTTGTGGGGAATGCTGAGTTATTATTTTGGCAAAAAAATCATGTCGCGCTACACACCGAACACCTGAAATCATGAATCAGTACAGTAAACCCGAAGAAAATAATGCGCCGCTGCTCAAACGGCTGTGGATCTATCAGCGCGAACGGTTTCCGGTTTTTGGTCACGGGCCTCTGGTGGCTGCATTCAGTTTTTCGGCCATCAGTTATTCGCGCATCTGCCGGGGTGCTGATGGATTTGTAAGCTGGCCGCTGTTTGGTCTCGGTATTTTTACCACCATTACTCTCTTTTTGCTCGTCCGCATTTTTGATGAGTTTAAAGATGCAGGCGATGATGCGAAATTCCGTGCTGAACTGCCCGTTCCGCGTGGCTTAGTGAAACTAAGTGAACTTCGCAATATTGGAATTGGTCTTGTAATATTACAAATCATTCTCAATGCCATTTTTGCGCCGAAACTGCTCATTATCTGGGCAGTTGTTATTCTTTATCTCTCATTAATGGGTAAAGAATTTTTTGTGCCCGAATGGCTGAAAAAGCATCAGTTCTGGTATGTAGTTTCGCACATGTTCATTATTCCGCTTATTGATATTTATGCAAGCGGTCTCGACTGGCTGCAGGAAGGCGCAGATGCCCCGAAAGGATTACTGTTCTTTTTCGCGGTTTCTTACTTCAACGGAATTGTGCTTGAAGTTGGTCGCAAGATTCGTATCCCGGAAGACGAAAAAGAAGGTGTGCTCACCTATTCTTCACTGCACGGTGCGCGAAATGCAACATTACTCTGGTTGTTTATGATTGTAATCACAGCTGGCTGGGCCGTTGCTGCAGTTTGGTTTGCCGGTTACGGCATGCAGGGATTCTACACCATGCTCGTAATTGCACTAGTAATTAGCATTCCGGCTATTCTCTTCCTGCAAAAAATGACTGCCAAACGTGCAAAATTAATTGAATATGCATCTGCACTTTGGACAATAGCCATGTACCTCAGTTTGGGCGGAATTCCGATGGCGATTGAAATGCTGAAATAACTTATCTTTTATCACTCTCACCCAAACTGATTGCGTATGTCAGCAGCACGATTTTTCATTCTGTTTACTGTACTTGTGCTTACAATATGTGGCAAGTCAGATAAAGTGGACTATGCCCGTTTCCGCAATGCACAGGATTTTACAGTACCTGTATTGGATTGCAACGAAGAAAATAAAACCGCACTATTTATTTTCCCGCACGATGATGATGTGATTTGCTGTGCCGGTACATCGCAATTTCTTCGCGAGAAAGATTGGCTGATCTATGCGCTTACACTTACAGAAGATGCAGACCCGAAAGAAGCCGCTAAACGGTCTGTTGAGTGGAGTAATTCAATGACACATCTTGGTTTTACAGAATCTACACATCTCTTTTTACCCAATAATCCATGGACGAATGTTGAGAAAAATGAACTTGTATTTTGGAACGAAAAAACCGACAGCCTTGAAACATTGATCTACAAGTTCATCATGAAATACAGGCCATCTCTGGTATTTACATTCGACACCATCATTGGCGGATACGGGCATCCCGAACACCGGCTTACCGGCAAAGCAATTTATCGTGTATTTCGGGCGCATAAATACGAAGCCGGCTTTCCGGTAAAGCGTATTCTTCACAGCACCATGCCTGAACAACTCGAACAAGTTTGGCTTGCCAATAATCCGGCTTATCTGCTTACACAAAAATATACTGGTCCTGTAACACTTCCCGAACCCAATGTGGCAGTAGATGTGCGTAAATACTGGCCGCTGAAACGCGAAGCGGCTGCGGCCTATCAAACACAAAAGGCTACACTCAAAAAATTCATGATGCTTCCCGATATAAAAGATACTGCAGCACACTACCAAGCTTTTGCACGTGAATATTATTTGGAAGTAAAATAACCTGTTCTTATGCTCATCTTTTCCAGCACGCCGGCCACCGAACGCAGCAACGATTGCGGCGGAAAAGCATCAAACCTGTTCAGGTTAACTGATGCTGGATTTCCTGTGCCTAAGTTTGCTGTACTTCCGGCTTCGTTGCTGAAAAGCTGGATGCCTGAAAATGTGACTGACGAAGAAGCTTTCATCAATTCATTTTCAATTCCGGCTGAACTGATTTCTTCGCTGCTTCAGTATTTCGGGACTGATGCACAGTTGGCCGTTCGTTCATCGGCACTTGCCGAAGATGGCAGCGAACAATCGTTTGCCGGTCAATACGAATCATACCTGCACGTTACTGCCGCAACACTCGAATCCCGCATCCGCGATGTTTGGCGTTCGGCCTGTATGCAGCGCGTTAAAGTGTATCAGCAATTTCACGGCGTCGGAAACAGCAGCATTGCGGTTATCGTGCAGCTGATGGTAAATGCTGATGCTGCCGGAGTAGGATTCGGAATCAACCCGGTTAGCGGAAACCGAAATCAATGCGTGATCAGCGCGGTTTGGGGACTTGGCGAAGGTCTTGTTTCCGGCGAGCTTGATGCTGATACATTTACAGTAAGTGAAACTGAAATTACGGCATCAATTGTTGCCAAACCTCGCAAAGTAACGAAAGCGGGAAACGGCGGAACAGTTTATACCGAAGTTGAACCTGCCTTGCAAAATGCAAGAACACTTACGGATGAACAACTGCGTAAACTAGAACGCTGGCTGCACGATTTAAAAAAACGATACGGTCGTCCGCAGGATATTGAATTTGCTCTTGCAGCCAATCAACTTTATCTGCTGCAAACACGCCCGGTTACAACTCTCACTCAACTTGCCGATCCCAACGGCGATTACATTGTTTGGGACAACAGTAATATCATTGAATCATATCCCGGACTTACTTCACCACTTACATTTTCGTTTATCCGAAAAATGTATGAAGCGGTGTACCTTCAGTTCTCAGCAATGATGGGCATCAGCGAGGCCGAAAGAAACGAACATGCCGTTGTGTATGCCAATATGCTTGGCTTGCTGAACGGTCGTGTCTATTACAATTTAAGAAGCTGGTTCAAACTGCTTTCGCTTCTCCCCGGCTATCAGCTCAATGCTGAATTTATGGAGAAGATGATGGGGGTAAAAGAAAAATTTGTTCTTGAAGATGTAAAGAAAAGAAGTCGTTTCAGCGAACGGATGCGGATACTGAATATGGTTCGGCTGCTGCTGAGCAATCAGCGCCGTTTACCCAAAATGCGCCGCAACTTTACACACGATTTTGAGCAGGTCATGCAGGAGTTTGATGCTATTGATTTCAGCAAACAGCGCGCCGATCAGCTTATTGTATTGTATGAACGCTTTGAACAAACTCTGCTGAAAAAGTGGAAAGCTCCGCTGGTCAATGATTTCTTTGCCATGATCTGGTACGGTGTTTTGCAAAAACTAACTGCAAAATATTTCCCAGAAAATGCCGCAACACTTCACAACGATTTGCTTTGCGGTGCACGTGATATTGTGAGTACCGAACCGATCCGGCGAATTGAAGAAATTACCAAACTCATTCGCAGTAAAACCAATTGGATCAAACTATTTGAATTAACGGAAGCCGAAGTTTTACAAGCCTTACAGCTGGATGAAAACAAACCAATTCGCATACTGATTGAAAGTTATATTTCGGCCTGGGGCGACCGTACTGTAGGCGAACTGAAACTCGAAACGATTACGTATCGGCAGCAGCCTGCTTTATTTATTCGCGTTGTGGCTGCCGCGCTTCGTCAGCCCGAAACGGTGCATGCCAACCTTGATCTGAAACTGCGCAGCGAAGCCGAAGCAGTTGTGCAGAAAAAACTTGGCGGAAAACCACTGAAAAAGATGCTGTTTAACCTCGCGCTTCGCCGCTCACGCGATTTGGTGAGCAACCGCGAAAACCTGCGTTATGCACGTACACGCGGCTTCGGAATGGTGCGTCGCATTATGTTGGCCATTGGCGAAAACTTTGCCGCCGAGCAATTAATTGACGAACCGCGCGATATTTTCTGGCTCCGGCTCGACGAGATTGCCAACTACATCCGCGGCACTTCGGATCTTCGCAACCTGCGCGAACTGATTCGCATTCGAAAAGCTGACTACGCAAAATTCCAAACCCAGCCTTCGGCTGAACGCATTCCCACACGCGGCATTGTATATGCCGGAAATAATTTTGCTCCGCAGGCTGCACCAATTTCAGCCGACGGCTCTGCGCCGCTCCTCAAAGGCATTGGTTGCTGCCCGGGGCGCATCAAAGCTCGTGTTCAGGTAATTCATGATCCGCATAGCGTAAGCAGTTTGGATGGCGATATTCTAGTAACGGCGAGCACAGATCCGGGCTGGATTACGCTTTTCCCTTCGGCATCAGCGATATTGGTGGAGCGCGGAAGTTTGCTCAGTCACTCCGCCATTGTTTCGCGAGAAATGGGAAAACCCTGCATTGTTGGTGTAAGCGGACTACTGCAGCAACTCAAAACCGGTGATGTTGTTGAAATGGACGGCAGCACCGGTGAAATTCACATCATTGAATCATGAGTAAAAACGATTTAAAACAACGTGTTGAGTTTGATTTCATCCGCTATGCTAATTGCTGGGAGGATGCAGATCTGCTGGTAAACGCGTTGAATATAAAATCCGGAGAACGTGTACTGTCAATCGCTTCGGCGGGCGATAATAGTTTTGCATTGCTTGCTTTTGCACCCGAAATTGTTGTGGCTGTAGATGTAAATCCCGTGCAGCTTTGGCTGGGTGAATTGAAAAAGGCAGCCTTCACGCTAACAACACACGATGAGTTTCTTGAATTTCTTGGCTTCAAACCATCAACACGCCGCCGCGAAATTTATCAGCAAATCAGTCCGCAGCTTCCGACAGAAGCACGTAATTGGTGCGATAAACACATTGACCTGATTGAAGCCGGAATTATTAATCAGGGAAAATTTGAACGCTACTTTGGCTACTTCAGAAAGAAACTACTTCCGCTGATTCATAATAAGAAACGAGTTGATGAATTATTTCGTGAAAAATCAGCCCACGAGCAGCAAACATTTTACGATAAGCATTGGAACACCTGGCGCTGGCGACTGTTTTTCAAAATCTTTTTCAGTCGCTTTGTAATGGGGAAATACGGTCGCGACCCGGAATTTATGAACGAAGTTAAAGTTGCAGTAAGCAGTTATATTTTCGGGAAAGCAGAAACACATTTGTGCAGCAAAAACATGCAGCATAATCATTTTCTGCATCACATCATGACCGGTAGTTTTGAGCCACAACTTCCTTTTTACGCCCGTAAAGAAAATTTTGAACGGATCAAACAGCACATTGGAAATATTGTCTTTTTCAAAGGCTATGCCGAAGATGCCTGCCGTGAATACGGGCCATTTGACGCGTTTAATCTTTCAAACATATTTGAATATCTTTCGGCTGAAATCAGCACCAATATTGCACAGCAGCTTGCAGGCGCTTCAAAACCCGGCGCTCGTTTTGCTTACTGGAATTTAATGGTGCCCCGAAATCTCGCCAACCTGTATCCCGAAAAACTTGAACGTAATCGTGCTGTTTCAGATGAACTCAGCAAAAACGACTACGGATTTTTCTATCATCGCTTTCACCTCGATCAATTAAAATAATGGATTCGCAGCTTATACATTGTCTGTGGCTTGGTGCTTGCTTTCTGTTGTTATTTGCATCAGGCGAATTACTCTATCATAAATTTGGAGTACGTGCCGAATACACGCGAAAACTGATACATATCGGCACGGGTATTCTCACCTTACTCTTTCCTGTTTTTCTGCGCAGTCATTGGTATGTTTTGCTGCTCTGCGGTTCATTTGCGGTGATTCTGCTGGTGAGCTTAAAATACAATCTCCTCAAATCAATCAGTGCCATTGACCGAAAATCACACGGCAG
>CALRTD020000211.1:0-7523 GCA_943371015.1 Synechococcus sp. UW140
TGGCGGCCTACATCGACTACAATAACGACGGTAATTTCCAGACCACTGAACGCATTTATGCCACTCCGGTCGGACAGCCTGGCAATGTGCATCAGGGCATCGTAAACACATCTTTTACCGCTACACTCAACACACGTTTACGCATGCGTGTTATATCTGATGTTAGTCCGATCACATCAGGTTGTTACAGTCCGGTGCGAGGACAGGTAGAAGACTACATGGTTTATTTTGTAGCCAATACACAAGCCCCGGTATGCAATTTCACCGTAAGCAGCAATGTAATTCCGGTGGGAAACACTGTAAACTTTTATGACCTCTCCAACTTCGCTCCCACATCGTGGAATTGGACATTTACCGGTGCAGCATCCACTTCATCAACACAGCAGAATCCGGCTGCTGTTGTTTACAATACTGCGGGCACATATCCGGTAAAATTAGTGTGTGCCAATGCATTTGGCAGCGACAGTCTGACACAGATTCAATACATTACCGTGGTTAATGCCGTTAATATCTGCCAAAGTCAGTCGATAACTGCCGACGGAGGTTTCCTTTTTGATTCAGGCGGTCCCAATGGCGATTATCTCGATAATGAGTATTGCACTTTTGTTATTACACCCAGCTGTGTAACTAACCTCACGATTACAATTGACTCGCTCGACATTGAACAGTTTTATGACTTTCTGGGAATTTACGACGGGACCAGTGCCAGTTCTCCACAATTGTTTTACGGGGATCAAATGCCTCAGATAAATACATTCACATCGACCTCAGGCTCGTTTTTTATCGAATTTATTTCTGACGTATCGGTTACCTATTCCGGCTTTAAATTATCATGGACATCAACACCGCTTACTGCTGTGCCAGCAGCGCTCTTCAGCTCATCGCCTGTTGGTCCGCAAAACTTAGTGCCGGTCAACTTTACCGATTTGAGTACTAACTCACCTACACAATGGAGTTGGAATTTTGGCGATAACTCTCCTGTTTCAACCGTTCAAAATCCAACGCACGTTTATACCAGTCCCGGAACCTACGTGGTTACTCTGCTGGCCTGTAACTGTGTTGGCTGCGATCAGATTCAGGAAACAATCACCATCCTGCCCAATGGTATAAATGAAACACAGCAAAGTTTACTGAGCGTATATCCAAATCCGTTCAGCACACAGCTTACATTTGAATTGCCCGAAACCATTGTTCCGGAACAAGTGCAAATTCGCATTGTAGATATTGGCGGGCGATTGATTTCCGAAATTCAGCCGCAGCAACACCGCTTTTCAGCGGATGCTCAACTATCGGCAGGTGTTTATTTTGCCGAAGTATGGCAAAATGGCCGCCGGGTGCAGACTGTAAAGCTGGTAAAGCAATAAACATTGAATTAAAAAAACGAAAAGGCTGCTGTTAAGGCAGCCTTTTTGCTGATCTTCATTGCCGAAGACTATAAACTATGAATCAGTTTATTCTGGATGCTTACCGCAAACTTTCGACGCTCGAAAAAGCAAAACTGAAACAAAGTTTTGCCGACTCGCCCAAAATGCTGCGACTCATTGACCTTGTGGAGAAAAACGAAAAGAAATTTCTGCACACGTATGAGTCAGTAGTTTGGGTGTATAAAGGAGCAAAAGAAGAGTTTGGTGTTTTGCGCAATCGTTTTTTCAAACTCAGAAAAAAACTCGCAGAAACACTCGAAAAAGGTTCTGCGGCAATTCAACATACCGGTATCGGAGTTGAGCCATTGCCGCTTGAAACAGAATTGATCAGGTGCCGAAAGCTTATTGCCGACGGATCGTATATGCAAGCGGCAAAACGAATTGAACAGCTGCACAGCGCATGCTATAAAGACCAAATTATAGAATTGCTTCCTGAAATTTTTCAGCATAAAATATTCATCGCGCAGTCGCTTAACCGGAAAGATGAATTTGAAAAACTGTTTGCCGATTGGGAACACGTTAACAAAGCACATGCTGCATTGCTGGAGATGCGGATGATCTACAGGAAAATTCATGAGCTCGTACAAATCACAGACTATACATTTATTGATAAACTTTACCTGAAGCTTCAAAAACTGGCAGCCGCTAATTCAGATTATCCCCGACTACGATTTTATTATCATTTTACGCGCTACTACTTTACATCAATGTATCGCGAAAATGTAACCGGCGATGTTCATCTCCACTTGCGGCGCTGCAATAAACTGCTTGAAAAGCATCCGGGAATGCCGGCCGGATTGTATGAAGCGGGAGCTACCGCTATTATTCACTTCCAGCTATTACTGGCTCAATCGTCATTCGCATACCGGATAAATAACACCGAAGAAGCTTATCGGTTGCACACATCAGTTATCCAACTGATGGAGAACACGCCAGAGCTTAAAAACCGGCGAAGTGATGCACTGTTTACCAACCTGATCAATTTTTCGCTGGTAACAGGTCGCTACAAAGAGGCGCTGGAAACCTGTAACAAACTGATGGAGTTTTACCGCGAACAAGGTATTCGCGACCGGCAGATGAATGTTTGGTTTGGGCAACAGGAGGTGTATCAGTTTGCATGGCCTCACCTGCTCCCCGATAATCCGCAATTGCTGTTCAGAAAAACAACCGAATACCTTAAGCAAATGAAGGAAATCGGTGATCCCCGTTATCCGCTATACCAGATGATGGATGTAATTGCAAAAATCCAGTTTGGTAACAGAGCCGCCGGACTGCGCGAAGCAAACACGCAGGAAGTGAGGAAATCGTTTACAGATTACGGATTCAGTATTTACAATGACCTGTTTGATGCCCTGCGCAGCGGCTGGACAACAGAAACAGAAGAACTGTTGCGAAAAAAGATTTCGGGATTAATAGAAAATGTAACAGATGCCAGCAGGTCACATACACTCAATACATTGTATGCGCAGCTTAAATACTTCGCCCCTAAAAAATGACAAGCATAAAAAAACGGCTGACTCAACAACGAGTCAGCCGTTTTTAGTATGCTTGAATTAATGCAAAACTATTTTTACCGGAGGCATTGCTGCTGTCGTATTTCGCAGGAAATACACTCCGGCTGCCAACTGGCTCACATCAGCCGTAAGCTTACTGTTTACAGTAAACAGTGCCACCTGCTTCCCGCTTAAATCCAGTAATTCAAAGTACTGCAGCGTATTGCCGGCTGTTGTTATGGTAATGTTTTCGTCGGCAGGATTGGGATATACACCAAAACTTTGCAGCACCGCTTCTTCAGCACCAGTGCAAACATCAACATAAATCTGTTGTGACGCCGAGTTTGAACAGCCCAGCGAATCGGTCCAGGTATAAAGTACCGTGCTGAATCCGATTCCGGCAGCAGCGGGATCAAAGTTACCGGCTGATACACCATTTCCGCTCCATGTTCCGCCTGCGGGCGAACCTCCGCTCAGCGCAAACGCGTTTGAACTGATGCAAAATGTATCCTGCGGTAAACTCAGTGTAACCTGCGGCAGCATATTCATAACCGTGCTTACAGTTACAGAAGTATCGCTGCAGGCGGCGTTTGAAACCACAACAGAGAAGTTGCCGGAAGTATTAACAAGAATGCTTGATGAAGTGGCACCGGTATTCCAAAGGTAACTGCCGCCGCCAGATGCGGTGAGGGTTACACTTCCGCCCTGACAAAAACTAAGCGGTCCTGATGCCGAAAGCACTGCAACCGGCGGAGTAAGAACGGTAACTGCAACTTGTGCTGATGCAGCCGGACAACCGGCACCATCGGTTACTGTTACCCAGTAGTTACCGCTTTGCGTTGCTGTTATTGAAGCAGTAGTTGCGCCGGTGCTCCACAGGTATGAACTTCCGCTGCCCGCGCTGAGCACAACTGAATCGCCGGTGCAGAATGTTAAGCTGCCCGAAGCTGTAACCTGCGGAATGGCAGGAACAAGAACGGTTACAGTTGCTGTATCCGTCAGCAGTACAGCACCGCAGCCCGGCTGTGTAGCCTGAATGGTGAGTGTATTGTTGCCGGCAGCTAACTGATTAAGCGGAATCGTAAGCTGCAGGTTCCCTCCTGTTCCGGTTGCAGCATTGCCCACCGCCTGCGAACCTGCAAAAGCCTGATAGCTCACACCACTTTGCGAAAGCTGCACAGTTACAGCGGCAGAAGTGAGATTGCTGCATACACTGCTTCCGCTGGCAAGTAAAGATATCTGTACCGGCTGATTGAACGTAGCCACAACAGGCGTACGCGGACCGGCACAGCCTGCGGCACTAATCAGCGCCACATAAAATGTATCGGTAGCAGTAATGTTGCTGATGGTAAAACTAGAATCGCTGTCGAGCACAGTTGTGCTGCTGGGCGAGTTGTACCAGGCATAGCTGCTTCCTCCCGTGGCCGTAAGCGTTGCATTGCCGCTGCCGCAAACCGTATCGGCCTGCACAGTTGCTGCGCCGGGCAGCGGATTTACAATTACCTGCTGCAATTGCGGCGAAGAAACACAGCCGTTCGGATTAGTAATGACAAGCGAATAAGTTCCGCTGTTTGCCGCAGTTACATTGGTAATAGGAGCCGGAACAGCTTGTGCAGCCGTAAAGCTATTGGGCCCACTCCACTGATAAGCAGCACCAGCAATTACCGGCGATGAAAGCTGTAGTGTGCTGCCTTCGCAAAGCGGATCGTTGGCAAAAGCTACACTGCCTTCGTTATAGATGGTCATGATTTCATCGTTGTTGAGCGCACGGTTGTAAACAATCACATCATCAAATGCGCCCAGCCACGTTGCATTTCCATTACCATCGCTCTGACTGCCGAATTTTACATCAACCGTATTGTTGGTTATGCCGCTGGCATCGAAACCGCTTCCGGTAAGTACACCGTTTTGGTAAATACGCAACTGGTTCCCGCTGTAAACACATACAATATGATGCCATTCATTGTACGGAACATCTGTATTGCTGTTAATGGCTGTGTTTGATGAAACCCGCCAACGTACACGATTTTCCTGACGCTGATTATTAATGCTGTAGTAATTATCAACCGCCATATAAAGTCCACCAGCAAAACCGCTCCATTTGTTCAGCAGCGGACTGTAGAAGCCCCAGTTTCCGGGTTGCTGTTTCACCCACATTGATATTGTGACCTGATTTGTAAGTGCATTGTATTCCGAATTGGTAGCATTGTTCATATACAGAAACCCGCCGTTGCTGGTCTGATACGCATTGTTTGCTGTATTGAACCTGTCGGTTGCAGCGCTGCCGGTTCCGTATATAAACATCGGATTTCCTGCCCCGCTCGAATCGGTATTGCCACCGTTTACAAAATTGAGGCGCATGATCTGTCCGCTGTATAAATCGACAGCCGGTGCTGTGGCATAATTAACAGTTGCTGTGACTGCGGTTCGTCCGCTTTCGCAAGTACCGTTAAAGATGGAAACATAAAATACAGTGGTTACAGAAACTGTTGGTGTTGCAAAATTTTGTCCGGTAAACAGCACCGGTCCGCCCGAAGCATCTGCATACCAGCGATACACTGAACCCAAGCCGGCTCCCGAAGCTGAGAGTGTTACTGAGCCCGGCTCACATCGCGAAGCGCCGATTCCGGTTGGAGTGAATGATGCATTGAGCAGCGAAACCTGCACCGGTGCAAACGTAGATGCACATCCAGTGGCCGGATTGGTGGCAATGATCTGAAAACTTGAAGCGGCTGTTATTGTACCGGTGGTAAAAAACAAGGTATCGCCGTTGCCGCTTTGTGCAGCGCCCACATTAGTAGCCGCAGGTAAAAGCTGCAACTGGTAGGAAATGCCGGGTTGCGAATTCAGCAGGATAATTTGCGCTGTTGTGTTCGGACAAGTACTTGCCGGATTAGTTTGATAAGCTACTGCAAAAGGCTGCTCACCGGTAAGCTGCTGTACTTCGCCCGATGTTAATGCCCTGTTGTAAATACGCAAATCATCATACACGGCATTCGCATACGCATCAGCAACCCACGGCGAACGGCCAATATAGTTGATGGTACGCACCACATTGGCAGGTGTTGAAACTGCACCGCTGGCCACCTGCACGCCATTGAGATACAAAATTGCTGTGCCATTGCTCCACGTAGCTGTAATGTGCTGCCAGCGGTTAATGGCGGGAGATGATGGTACGGTTACGGTTGGTCCATTTGCAGTTCCAACATTCACAACAAGCGCCTGACGGCCTGATGTTCCGTTGGTAAGTCCAAGCAATATATTATCGGAAGGTGCTCCGTTTGAAAAGTCGATGATACGCGACCAGTTAGCATAAGAACGTGCATAAAACCAGCAACTGATCGTAAATGGGCTTCCGTTAAAATAAATTCCGTCTGGCACATCAATATAGTCGTTCACACCGTCGAAACTCATGGCGCTGTTGGGATTACCGAAACGATCGGCGGCGGCTGTAGGACCAAATAAAGTGCCGTTGTTGTTGTTGCCGCTTACATCATTTGCATTACCGTTTAGCGGATAGTGGAGCACCAGTCCGCTGTTGAGTGAAGCAGGCAAGGCTTGTGTTTGACCGATATTGAGCGGCTGCGGAAGTACAGTAACTGAAGTTGTAAACGAACTGCTGCAACCGTTTGCTGTTATTGTAACTGTATAGGTGCCTGAAGCAGCAACAGAAACATTGGAAATCTGAGGATTTTGCTGAGCAGAAGTGAACCCGTTAGGCCCGCTCCACGAATAAGCAGCACCGGAAACCGACATAGCCGAAAGCGAAAGCACACTGCCGGCGCAAAGTTGTGCAGGCGATGAAACAGGACGCAGCTCAAGGTAATAGTTGAATGCTGCTGCTCCGTTTACGTCATTCCAGAATCCGGCTGAGTTCATCGTGCCGAAATCCTCATTACCTGAGTTGTTCGGCTCCCCGGGATTCCAATTGGTGTAGGTAACTGGTATGCCATTTACCCACTGAAAATTGCCTTCAGTTACCTGATCTGTAAAACCAATTAACGTGCTGCCGTAGTTGAGGTTGCGTGTAAGATAGATATTGGTTGCTGCATCGGGTATCACGGCCAGATGTCCGCCCAGTGCTAAACATGCTGCCTGCGCATTACCCCAGTTTTGAGTACCCGAATAGAAGAAATAAAAATGTCTGTCGCCTATTGATCCTGCATAGCGGTAATTGGCAGCCGGAGGCCCATTGCCAATGGTTCCGTTAACCGTGAATGTTGATGCAGATGCCGGACTGACAGCCAAAGGCATACTGCTTCGCAAACGAACACGGTACTGCGTTCCGGAAGGTACACCTGCAGGAATACGATAGCGCAGTTGTCCGGTAGTACTCTGGCTGCTTACACTGCCCAGTTCAGCAACTGAATTAAACGTACCGGCAAGGTCTGAAAGCTCAAGTGTGTACGCGTTGCCGGGAAAAATGGAGCCGATTAAATTATAGTTTACCGTAATTGAATCGCCGGCACAAAGTGTGGCTGGTGAAATGCTGGTAACTGCAACTGTGGCCGGATTAGGCTGAGCCAGTGCTGTAATTTCCTGCTGATTAATTGCCCGATTGTAAACACGGAAATCATCAAGCGCTCCGTTTAAAGCATACCAGTTG
>CALRTD020000212.1:0-7498 GCA_943371015.1 Synechococcus sp. UW140
TCCTTGATCATTGAAGGAGGTAACGTACAAACGGGTATTGGGCGGCAGATTCGGATCAGAAGAAGCAGTTGGGTCAACTTTGATTACCAGTTCGGCTTTATTAATAGCAATGTTGTAGCCAAGCACATCAGGGCGAAGCTGAGCAATGAACGGGAACTCAATCCGAGTGCGCAAACCACCTAACGACTGCACAAATATTTCTGTGTAGTTGTATGGCCCGGCACTTGAGTCGTTCAACTGATCCGTGATAGCTGTCAAACCTGAATAATCGTGCTGGTAGCTTCCAAAGTAAGCCGACTGATTGGTAATTGAAAAGGAAAAGGATTTGTTCAGGTTGGCATCATCACGATAGTACATGGTAAGCCGGGTAAGCGTGTCTTTGGGCGAAAAGTAGAGTAATGCTCCCTGTCCGGACAATTGTGGCGGATTATTGGGTACGATAAACAACCCGTTTAGCGCGGAAAGTAATTCGGTATTATCATTAAGTATATTGCCTGCGCCGGCAGCCAGCGAGAAAATGGAGTTGCCAAAAGCAGGATCAAGTACAATGCGGATATGCGCCGGAAGTGTATCTGATCCGCTGATTACAGATGTCCGCGGACGAGGAGTAAACGTTAGTGTTCCGATTGGAACCGTATTGAACGTTTTGGTTGTGGTAGCATAATAAGCAGAGTCTTTATGAATAGACTCTGTCATCTGGAACACATTGAAGACTTGTTGTGATAAGGTATCGCCAAAATAATCGAAATTGTAGCGAAGCAGCAAAACGGTTGAATCAAGAACGGGTGCGTTTCCGAAATTGATATTGTTTATTGTGCCCGGAATCAGGAACTGGGCATAAAGCCCTGCCATTGTTTTTCCGAAAACCGGATCATTATTACTGCCAATAACACACAGTGTTGATTTGTCGGAACGCAGAGAATCGTCACGCTCTGTTTTTGTCCAGAGCGTAATTGTATCTGTGAGCTGAGCGTTCAGCAAATCATCGCCGGGCTGAAGCCCGAGACCGATATCACTTTCCTTTTTGCAGGATGCAGGCAAAACCAGAGTTGCCAAAAACAATGCAGCGGGCAGGAGAGCCCGCAACATTGGTGTAAACTTGAATGAAGAAGTGGTCATAATTTTAATCAACGAGCGAAGGCTCTTCTGCCAAAACCGCGTCGTAAAATTCGGAATAAGCATCAATATAATGTTCCGGTGTTTTGTAGTCGAGCACATTTTTCCCGCACTTTTTAAGATATTTTTCGACATCGGGATTGATTTTGGGTGCTCCCTTAATTACCGCATCCGAGTAATCAATCGCCAGTTTCATTAGGTTGGCAAACGTCGGAGTTTTGGCAACTGCCTCAACATCACCTTTTTCAATGCCGTCAATCGGAATCTTGGCAGAAAAGTTCTTTTGAAGCGGTTCTGGGAATTCTTCGTCGTAAACCGAGTATACGACGCGTGTATCGGCAAAAAGTGGGTTGTCGCGGAATGCTTTTTTCAGATAAATTGGCATGAGCGAGGTAAACCAGCCATGACAATGAACAATATCGGGAGCCCAGCCCAGTTTTTTTACAGTTTCAATAACGCCGCGGCAGAAGAAAATCATTCGCTCGTCGTTATCCTGAAAATAGGCGCCTTTTTTATCGGTAAGGATGAACTTTCGCTGGAAAAACTCTTCATTATCAATAAAATAAACCTGCATACGGGCAGCCTGAATTGACGCTACTTTAATGATCAGCGGGTGATCTGTGTCGTTGATAATCAGGTTCATTCCCGAAAGACGAATCACCTCATGCAACTGATTGCGGCGCTCATTAATGCACCCGTAACGCGGCATAAATGTGCGGATTTCTTTGCCCCGTTCCTGGATGCCTTGCGGCAACTGGCGTGCAATTACGCCCATCGGAGTTTCATCGAGGTAGGGGGTTATCTCTTGTGATACAAAAAGAACTCTGGCTTTTTTCATAGTCGAAACAGGGAGCTGTTTAGAGGTGAAGGATTATACAAAATTACGCAAAAAAAGCCGAAACATCAAGAAAAGCCGTAGATTCGCCGCCTTGCGGGCACGAAAAATTGTGCCTTACCGGTTTTGAAACAGGTTTCTCACTCCGAAGCACTGCGCAGCTGGCTCGACTGGCAAAGAACACAGGGGCAAACCGTTGGGTTTGTGCCCACAATGGGTGCATTGCATGAAGGGCATGCAGAGCTTGTTCGCAAAGCCCGCTCCGAAAATGATGTAGTAGCGGTCAGCATTTTCGTTAACCCAACGCAATTCAACGACAAAAACGACCTTATCCATTATCCCCGCACGCTTGATGCCGACTGCACACTGCTTGCCGGTGCAGGATGCGATATACTTTTTGTGCCGGAAGTTGCTGAAATGTACCCGGCCGGATTAGAGGAGCAACCGCTTCCGGTTTCGCTTAATGGATTGGATGCCGTAATGGAAGGCGCACATCGCCCCGGCCATTTTGCGGGAGTGATGCAGGTGGTCAATAAACTTTTTACTGCAGTTGGAGCCTGTAACGCGTATTTCGGGCAAAAAGACTTTCAGCAGCTAGCAGTTGTAAGACGGATGACCGCAGCGCTGAATCTGCCGGTAACTATTGTGTCTTGCCCTATTGTGCGTGAGTCCGACGGTTTGGCAATGAGTTCAAGAAACAGGCGGCTTACGGCTGAGGAGCGTCTGGTTGCTCCCAAGTTATATGAGGCATTGCAAATGGCTGTATCGCTCTGGCCTGAGCATCCGGCAGCCGAAATTGAGCAGCAGGTGAGCAAGTTTATTGCTGCCGAGCCAATGTTTGAGTTGGAATACTTCCAAATAGCAGATACCGAAACGCTTCAGCCGATTGCTCCGGGACAAAAGAAAAACGCCGTGGCTTGCATTGCTGCACGCCTCGGCGTTATACGACTGATTGATAATGCGGTGTTGGGTTAGGAGGGGAAGGAACCGGAAACGAACCAAAAGACCCAATACTCATTCAGAATAACTCCGACAGGGTTGCCGGAATCCCGCATTAATCAGTCGTCAGGTTTTCAGGGGTTGAAAACTGTTTTTTTCTTTTACTCCGTTAATTCTGGCCTGCTTATCAGCAGCCTGATTCGATGCGCCATTTGCATAAGCAGAAGCTACAGAGCCTGCTGCATGTTGCAGAGCAATCACCTGATCGGGACTTTGAATGCAACCTAGAATTACGCAGAGTATCATTTATTTACTTTGTTTGTGTGAAACGCAGCGGGTTATGCTGTTTTGTGTTTCTTGACAAAGCGAAGTAACATCAGTTTATATGCCAATGCAAGCAAACTTAGAGCCCATTTTTAGGTGTCAAGGAGCAATAAAATAACATAAAAATCAGATTTACAGCTATTTAGCGTGATCGCGCGATCACTTTTGTGTGGCAATGAAGCGCTCCTTCACGTTCAGAAAGCGTAAAATAATTATCGTTTACGAATATTACTTCATGAATTCCGGCATCAAGAAGGGTGTTTTCCGTTTTTTTCTGAATGCGGCAAATTGTGTTCTTCAGCTTATGCTCAATAGTTGGCAGCGGATCGGGTGGAGTATAGTCGGGAAGGAAAAGTCGGCAATAACCGTTAACGTTTTCGGCAACCGCATTGGCACAACTTCCCAAGTGGCGCAGTTCGTTGTCGAAAACAAAAAGCGGAACTCTGATTACTTTGAATGCAATACCCTCGGGAGCCGATTCGAGCCAGACGGCAGTTTGATCAAGAGCCTGCGCAAGTTGAGCGGCATGTGTACCCCAACCGTGTAAGCATGTTTCCTGAGTTAATTCGGCAACCAGGATGTGCTGAAATTCGGGTGCATGTTCTAATCTGCCAAGCGGGCACAAGTAAAGGTCGATATGAAAAAGAGGCTGTTTATTATTGAGTGCTCCTGAAAATACAGAACTCCCGGGCCAAAGCAAGGTTGTAATACCGAATGTTTGCCGAAGTTCTATTACAACATCATCATCCGCGAATCCACGTTCAGCAAAACCGGTAGCCAGATCTGCGCCAACCAGAAGAAACGGTTTCTCCGGATCCATAACCGGTAAGATATTTCCGCCTGCCCAGTTTTCATGAGAATGAGGAAAGAAACGCATGCCGGGAATTGCTTTGCTAAGCAGCTCGGGAACAACGGCATCAATTCTTTTTTCATCATAGAGCAAAACAGGCTTACCGTTGTCATCCTCAAAACTGAGGATCACATCCTGCACCCAGCTTGTTAGCCCGTTCATAATCACATGCTCATCAGGATTGATCGGGATAATATTTACCCGAGATGATGGCTGCGATAAGTCTTTAATTCCTGTTCCGTGCGGCAATTGCACTTCAATGAAAACAATTACATCGTTTCCTGTCTTTTCGATCAATGCACTAAAATGTTGCCCCGCCAGGAAAGGGTTTTCACTGACAGGGCAACGGTAAAACAGGAGTAACTGTTCAATTTTTCCGTTTACAGAGCAAATTGGCCTGATGTTTTGTGGTAAACGGGAATTCCGCATTAATCAAAAATTGAGCAATTGCTCGAAGTTATATCGGCAGTTGTTTTGCAGGATGATTTTGCAGCAGAACAGTTTTGATCTGCACAAGCGGTGAATACACTGATTTTGTTAGCGGCATCATACTTCAGCACAACATCCGGACAACTGTCGGTGTTGTTGAGGGTGTACGAAGTAACAGAAAGAGCAAGACCGCGATTATCACCATAACCGATAATTAATGCGCATTCTGAAATGGCTATTGTTCCTCCTTGGGTATCCATTGAATATGTTGTTTTATACAAACTACATGAAGGAGCGGCATCTATCACCAGTTCATTTGTGGAGGTATCAATCCAAAGTTTTCTTCCGTTTACAAGCGAGTGCACGGCAGTTATTTTGTTTTGACTTAAATCGTAGATGCCAAGTTTTTTGTACGATTCAAAGAACACAACGGTGAAGGAACCCATTGTGTAGCGGGCAGGTAGAGTAGGCATAACGGGGAAAAGGTTTTAGGGTGAGTTGTTTTTTTTTGGGATTGTTGTTTTGATAGGGCCGAATTCGAATTCAGCAAGTTCTACGGGCAATTTTGAAAAAGGTTGAGTTTTATCTCAACAAAAACATAGGACATTCTTGGAAGTCAAAAAACAGATTAATACGGCCCAAAGCGGCGGAACGTCAAATAATTCTTAGCTTAGTCGGGGTAAAATGCCCCAACAAATAATGAAAGCAACCGACGACCTGCATAGGCTGCTGCACAGTTTAACACAGGCAGAAAAGCGATATGTTAAAATATTTGCATCCCGACACTTAATCGGCGAGCAGAATAATTATATGCTTTTGTTTGATGCTGTTTTAGATCAGGATGAGTACAACGAGGAAAAACTAAAAATTAAGCTAAAGACAAAACACCTCTCGTCAGAAAAAAACTATTTGTTTCGCTTTGTGCTGAAAAGCATGCGCACCTTTCACGCAGAGAAAAACGTTGACAAACAGTTAAAAGAATCGCTTCTGGATATTCGGTTTTTAATTGATAAACGCATCTATGATGTTGCTGTTAAGGAACTTGAGAAGGTAAAAAAACTTGCTTATGAGTTTGATAAATTTCTTGTTCTTATTGAGGTTTTTGCCCTTGAGCGGGCAATTGTTACCGAAAAGCAAACAAAAGAAGTTCGAAAGCGAATTGATGAAATCAATGATGAGACACTGAAAGTACTTGATAAACTAGTCAAATGGCAGAATGGAGTTATTCTCCAAAATAATATTTTTCTCCACCAACGAAATAAAGGACCTTCTGCAAAGAATACGTTAGAGGAGATAACAAATCTTATTGAAAATTCCTTTTTTCAGAATGGACCAGATGTAGACTCCTTTGAGTTGAGTTTCTGCTATTATTTTGCAAAATCGATTTATTATCAGCAACTAAACGATTATGTAAAGGCCAGAGAGCATCATCTCGAGTTAATACGTCTTTGGGAAACTTTTCCACAGTACGTGCATGAAGATAGTTTAAGATTTAAGAAAATGCTTTCAAACTATCTTAATATTTGTATGGGTATCGGATTGTTTGAAGAATTCCCTGCTATTTTAAATAAAATAAAATCAATTCCTTGCGATTCTGCAGAGGAGGAGGCGGAACAATTTCAAAATATTTTCTTTTTCGAGTTTTTATATCACATGAATCTTGCTCAATTCGATGAAGCAGAAGCCTTGATTCCTGAAACGGAGAAGGGAATGAAACGATATAAAACAAAAATCAATAAAGCACGCGAGCTTACTTTTTATTTAAATATATCAACACTTTTGTTTGTCAAATCAAATTATAAGGCTGCTTATGAATGGTTGAATAAAATTATTCAGGATGGTAAATCTGATAGTCGACAAGACATACAACATTACTCGAAAATATTCCAACTAATTTTACTTTATGAGTTAGGTAAGTATGACTTGCTCGAATATACATTTAGGTCTGTACAGCGTTATATAAAGCAAAGTGAAATAAAACTAGGTTATGAAGATTCTCTTTTACACGCGTTGAAAAAACTAATTGATGTTCAGGAGGCTGAGCGCGGGCCGATATATGAGAAGTTTCTTAAAACGGTTGAAGAAATTAAGAATACCCCAGAAGAGTTTAAGACTGGTCTTGAAGAAACATACCTCTGGGCAAGCCACCACGTACAAAACCGTCCGATGACAGATATTTTGCGTGAAATGGTGATTTCTGCTAAAACACAGAAGAGTTAGGCCGCGGGAGCCGGCAGCTCGTGTCGTTACTCGAAAGTTATTCCAAGCCGTACATCAATTTCACCGCGTTTCGAGCCCGGAATCCAGCGGGGCATTTCTTTTACCAACCGCAGAATTTCTGCATCTGCCTCGGGGGAAATAGAAAAGGAAAGCTGAGCATCAGACACCTCTCCGGTTTTTGCATTAACAACAAAACTCAGCCCGGTTGAAAGGCGGTTAAGTTGTTCGCGTGAAAGGTTTTGAGTGCGGATGCCCCGCATAAAGTAGTTGCACAGTGCATTATCGCCTCCCGGAAATTGCGGCATCTCTTCGAGCAAAAAGCCATCAGCTTTGCGTGAGGAGGAGCCAAGTTGTCCGCCGCTGCTTACTGCCCGCCGTGAACTTGCATCTGTATGCGTGGTTTTTCCGTACAGCGTTACTTTTTGTATGCGCAGCGGCTGTATTTCGGCGGTGCGTGTGGTTGGGCCCGATGGCACTTTGGCCTGAACCTCAGGCTCCTGAACAATTGCCGGTGTTTTTTCGGGAACTGCGGTTGGAGAGGGCGAAGCAATGACTGCTGCTTTTTCGGCTGGCATCGGAATTACAGCCGCCTGAGTAGCTGAACCCTGCTCAATAGCAACTGCGGCCGGTAGTTCCGGCCGCTGATCCGAGCTTATGGATGATGCGCTCGGCTGTATTGTTTCTGTTTGATGCTCAGGTGCTATTGGCCGGATATTTTGTGCGGTATCGTGTGGTTTTGCAGGAGGCTGCGGCGATGAGGAACTTAACCACCACCAAAGCAAACC
>CALRTD020000213.1:0-7357 GCA_943371015.1 Synechococcus sp. UW140
ACCCGGTCAAGCAGCCCGATGATCGAAAAAAGGGCTTTCAGGTGTAAAGAATTTAATTAATTTTGCGCCGTACCTGAAAAAAGGAAAATAAACCTTAATCATGAAAAACCACCTTTCTGCATTCGGCCTTGCTGCGATTGCTGTCATGAGCCTTGCCTCGTGCTCCGGTCTCAAGAAAATGGCGAAAAAAGAGCCGACAGTTGTTTACACTGTTACTCCCTGTCCGCTTGAGATGCACGGCGACAGCGTAGCTGTTACTATCAATGTAACCTACCCAGCCAAGTATTTCGCTAAAAAAGCTGTGCTTACTGTTACACCCGAAATGGGCGGAACAAAATTCAAATCGGCTACCCTGCTCGGCGAAAAAGCTCAGGGAACCGGAACTCGTATCGCATACAAAACAGGTGGTTCTTTTAGTTACACCGACAAAGTAGCTTACAACTCGTCTATGGACAACGCCAATCTGGTGGTGAAAGCTTCAGGTCAGGTAAAGACAAAAACAAAGGATATGCCTGAGCGTACCCTTTGCAATGATATCAAACTTACCCCCATGCTTCTTGTTAATGATGATAAAACCATCATTGCAGCAGATAAGTTTGTAAAGTTCGTAAACCGTTCTGCCGAAGGCAAAATCTACTACGAAATCAACAAATCAAATGTTCGTCCGAACGAAATGAAGTCTGAAGGCATGAAGCCCCTCAATGATTTCATCACACTCGGAAAAGGAAAAGCATATGAGTTCAAAGGCGCAAGCATTTCATCTTATGCTTCTCCCGACGGCGAAATGAGCCTTAACGCTAACCTTGCTGAAGAGCGTTTTACTTCTTCTAAGAATGCGATGCTCAACATGGCTAAAGACAAGAAGAGCCCGCTGCCCGCAGCACAAGCTGAAACATTCTACACCAAGCAAACCACTGCCGAAGACTGGCCGGGATTCCAGGATCTTATGTCTAAGTCGTCTATCAAAGACAAAGACATTATCCTTAACGTACTTCGTATGTATCCTGATGGTGAGAAGCGCGAGCAGGAAATCAAAAATATCTCTGCAGCTTATGAAGAAGTTGCCCGCGATATTCTGCCCCAGCTCCGTCGCTCAGTTATCACCTTCAACGCAGTTGAGTACAGCCGTACCGATGCCCGCATTCTCGAACTTGCCCGCAAATCACCCGACAGTCTTTCTGTAGAAGAAATTCTCTACGCAGCTACATTAACCACCGACATGAACGAGAAACTTACTTTCTACCGTTCAGCCGAGCGTATGTATCCGAACGATTGGCGTACATGGAACGATGTAGGTTGCATTCTTCTTCAGCAGAACAAGTTACAGGATGCCAAGAAAGAGTTTGATAAAGCAAACTCACTTTCTCCCAACAATCCTATTGTTATGAATAATCTGGCAATCTGCATGCGTTGGATGGGTGACCGTAAAGGCGCTAAAGAAATGCTCTTGAAAGCTGGTGCTGCCGGTCCGGAAGTAAAATACAACCTCGGTATCATTGCTGTTCAGGATGGCAAATACGCTGATGCAGTAGCTAACTTTGGTGGCACTAAAGATTTCAATTCAGCTCTTGCACAGGTGCTCAACGGCGACCTCGACGGTGCCCTCCGCACACTCGATGCTAGTCCTGAAAAAGAATCAGCTATGGCATATTACCTCCGCGCTGTTATCGGTGCCCGTAAAGGTGATGCCAATATGGTTACCACCAACCTCAGCACTGCTTGCAGCAAAGACGCTTCTTTGAAAGCCAAAGCAGCTCAGGATGCTGAATTCCAGAAATTCAAAGACAATTCAGAATTCAAATCTATTACCCAGTAATTCTGAACCAATCTGATAAAACACCCCGCTTCAGCACTGAAGCGGGGTGTTTCTTTTTGCATATACTGAGACTGCAATACAGCTCAAATTTCACCGCTCGTCACATCTCTGTTTATTATTTGGAGCAACCTTTTAGCTTTGTGTGACCACAACACAAACTATGAAATCATTAACTCTCTTTATCCTGTCGGCAGCGTTGGCTGTATCAGCACAGTTGTCCGCACAAAAGAAAGGCGATAAACCCGCCCCGGCTGCAGAGAAGCCTAAAGAGGTTCATCTCGATCCTGCAACCTATTCGGCGCTTAATTTTCGCAGTCTGGGGCCAGCTGTAACCTCGGGACGTATCGGTGATATTGCTGTTCATCCTTACGACAAGTCGATCTGGTACATTGTTGCCGCATCGGGTGGTGTATGGAAAACAGTAAATGCCGGTGTAACTTTTGATCCGATTTTTGACGGTGAAGGTTCGTACTCGATCGGTTGCGTGAGCCTTGATCCCCAAAACCCGAATGTGGTTTGGATCGGAACCGGTGAAAATAACAACCAGCGCAGCGTTGGCTACGGCGATGGCCTTTACAAATCAGAAGATGGTGGCAAATCGTGGAAGAATGTAGGACTGAAAACATCAGAGCACATTGGCCGCATTGCCATTGATCCCACCAACTCTGATGTAGTTTATGTTGCTGCATACGGCCCGCTCTGGTCGGCCGGCGGTGAGCGCGGTATCTACAAAACTACCGACGGCGGCAAAACCTGGAAAGCCGTTTTCCAAATCAGCGAAAACACCGGATTTAATGATGTAATTATTGATCCGAAGCATCCGAACATTGTTTATGCAGCTTCTCACCAGCGTCGCCGGCATGAGTGGACATATGTTGGCGGAGGCCCTGAATCAGCAGTGTATAAAAGCACTGATGCCGGCGCAACCTGGAACAAACTTGAAAACGGTTTGCCCAAAGGCGATATCGGCCGCATTGGTCTGGCGCTTTCGCCCGTAAATACAGATATGATCTATGCCATTGTTGAAGCTCGCGATGGAAAAGGTGTTTATCGCTCAACCGACCGCGGCGCAAGCTGGGAAAAACGCGGAGGCTATTCAACTTCCGGTAATTATTACCAGGAAATTGTTTGCGACCCGGTGAATCCCGACCGCATCTACGCAATGGATGTGTGGATTCAGGTTTCTAACGACGGCGGCAAAACATTCAGCGGACTGGGTGAGCGCAACAAGCACGTTGATAATCACGCCCTCTGGATTGATCCGGTGAATACCAATCACATGCTGGCCGGTTGCGACGGAGGTTTATACGAAACCTGGGATGCAGCAGCCAACTGGAACTACAAATCAAACTTACCGATAACGCAGTTTTATCATGTTACCGTTGACAATGCACTGCCGTTTTACAATGTGTTTGGCGGCACTCAGGACAACAACACACTCGGCGGACCATCACGTTCGATAAGCGGAACGGGCATCATTAATTCTGATTGGTTTGTTACCGTTGGTGGCGATGGTTTCAAGAGCGTTGTAGATCCCGCAGATCCGAATATTATTTATTCGCAGTGGCAGTATGGAGGTCTTGTGCGTTACGACCGCCGCACGGGCGAGCAAATCGATATTAAGCCGCAGGAACCTGTTGGCGCACCTGCTTACCGCTGGAACTGGGATGCTCCGGTGCTTATCAGTCATTTCGATAACAAGCGTGTTTACTTTGCCGCTAATCTTGTTTTCCGCAGCAACGACCGCGGTAATTCATGGAATGCCATAAGTAATGATCTCAGCCGTGGCATCGACCGCAACAAACTGCCTGTAATGGGTAAGGTTTGGAGTATGGATGCAGTTGCGAAGAACGGATCAACTTCAATTTACGGTAACGTTACTGCGCTTTCTGAATCATGGAAAAACGAAAACCTGCTGGTGGCCGGAACTGATGATGGTCTGGTACAAATTACAACAGATGGCGGCAAAAACTGGCGTAAAGTTGAAAGCATGGCCGGAGTGCCTAATCAAACACTGGTGTGCAATGTTCTGGCTTCACGACATGATGAAAATGTGATATATGCAGTGTTCAATAATCACCGCAGCGGCGATTTTAAGCCTTACCTGATGAAGAGTTCAGACAAAGGCAATACATGGACAAACATTGGCAGCTCATTGCCTGAACGCGGTTCTGTTTATTGCATCAGCGAAGATCCCAAGAACCCGAATCTGATTTTTACCGGAACAGAATTCGGCATGTATTTCTCTGCCGACGGAGGTAAAAACTGGGTACAGCTTACCGGAGGATTGCCTACTGTTGCTGTGCGTGAAATTGCCATTCAGGAGCGTGAAAACGATTTGGTAATTGCCACTTTCGGACGCGGTTTTTATGTGCTCGATGATTACTCACCGCTGCAAAATATTACCGCCGAAACGTTCAAACAAACAGCAGCCATATTGCCCGTGCGCGATGGTCTTGCCTATATTCAATCGACACCGTTTGGACATAAGGGCAAGTCGTTTCAGGGCGCATCGTTTTACACTGCTGAGAATCCGGGTCCGGGAGCGAATATTACCTGGTACCTGAAAGACGATTACAAATCGCTGAAAGAAATCCGTAAAGCGAAAGAGAAAGAGCGCGCAAAAAATAATCAGCCGATTGTTTATCCGAGTGCCGACAGTATTCGTCTCGAAGATCAGGAAGAAGCGCCTTACATTTTACTTGTTATTGCCGATGAACAAGGCAATGTAGTTCGCCGCATGAAGCAGAGTGCCAAGAAAGGTTTACACCGCACGCTTTGGAACGGTCGCATTGAGCGCACAAGTCCGATTTCGTTTTACACACCTGATCCTGATAATCCGTACGAAAGTGAAGATGTAGGCCCGCTGGCATTGCCCGGTCGCTATCAGTCGTATCTCGTTAAAGTAGTAAACGGCGTAAGCGAACAACTTACACAGCCGGTATTCTTTAACTTACGTACACTTGCAACACCAACACTTGCAGTAGATGCAGCCAAGCTAGCCGACTTCAACAAACGTTTGGCAGAGTTCCGCCGTGTTGCTGTAGGTACAGAAGCGTATATGCAGGAGCAGCGTTCGCGCATCAAATTTCTGAAGCAGGCAGCGCTGCAAACACCGGGAGCTTCGCCTGAGCTGCTCACGCAAATTCGTGCTGCCGAAGAACAACTGACCAAACTCAATATTGCATTCAACGGCGATAATTCGCTGGCGAGCCGCGAGTTTGAAACACTTCCCGGACTCACCGGCGTTATTGAAAACATCGTGTACAACCTCTGGGCCACCAGCGGACAGCAAACCGGCACCCACGAGCAAAAATTAGCCGATGCCAAAACTCAGTTTACTCCGCTGTATGCACAAGTAAAGCAGGTTGATGAACAGCTTGCCAACATCAACAAGCAACTCGAAAATGCCAAAGCGCCCTACACGCCGGGACGATTGCCGGTTTGGGATGGTAAATAAGTGTTGAGTGTAAAGTGTAGAGTGTAAAGTGATTTAAAAATGAAAGCGACCTGATTCGATTCGAATCAGGTCGCTTTGTTAATCGGTATTTCACTTTACACTAACCAATAGTTTTTGATGCAAAGTGTACATTTTACACTCAACACTTTATAGAGCGGCGTACTCCCTCAAATACTCAAACCGTTCCATCAGTTTTCCGTCTTTGCAAATACTGCCTCGGTTAATGAGTCCGTCGGGATCGTTGCCGAGCAGGGCGGGGACTACTTTTTCGAGGAGTTCTTTGCCGAAGTTTTCAGAGGCATCGCGGGGGAGTTCGCAGGGGAGGTTATCAACGGCCATTACTGTAATGACTTCGTTGCTGAACGCTTTATCGGTAATCTGCTCGGTTTCGGGGTTGTAGCCGTAGAAAGGTTCGGTGATGGTGCTCGGGCGCATGGTGCTGGGAATGGAGCCATCGATATCGCAGGTTACATCGGCAATTACGCTGATGCGGAAATCGGGGGTGCGCATTTCCGGTTTTTCAAACAGTCGCGGCGCTTTCGGGTTCCAGTAGGAGCAGTGGATGAGCAGATCGCAGTGCGGGGTGTATTTGCCGAATGTGCTGCGGAATGTTTCGGGATGCGCGTAGAAATGCTGCGTATTCCACTGGCTGCCGTCGAGCGGCTCGTTGTAGTTGTTGGAATGCAGTTGGGTGTAAACGGCTTCGCGGAACGAGTAGTGGGTAAATTCGTAAGGCGTAATGCGACGCATACCGATGAAGCCGAGCAGGGCAATAGCGCCGTTGGCTACACGGCCGTTTCCGGTAATGATGAGCTGAATGTTGGGCAAACGTACTTTGCGGAGTTCTTCTTTAAGTTCCTGCAAATCATGACATTGCCAGGCCGGCTTGAGGTCGAAAAATCCGTAGCGCAAACCGTAACCGCGGATGCCGTTATATGCACCCACAATGCCGGCGTAGTAGCCAAAACCGATAATGCGGTTGAAGTCAGGATCGGTCAGGCATTCGTAGTCGATCATCTGAATACGCTTTTCGATGAGCGCCAGCATGAGTTTTTTGTTGTGCGGCTGTTCTTTAATGGTGTGCGAAAAGAACAAATAATGCTTGCCCGGAATCAGATCCGTAACAGGCACTTCTTTAATGCCCATGAGCACATCGCACGATGAGAGATCTTCGGTAAGCGTTACACCTGCAGCGCGGTATTCATCGTCAGAAAAGCTGCGCCATTCGCTGGGTTGAACAAGAACTTCGATGTTAAAATCGCGCTGAAGCGAAACACACTGCGCAGGTGTAAAAGGAACACGTTTATCGCGGGGCTGCTTGCCTTCGCGCAGGATACCAATTTTCATAATCAATGCTGCTTACGGAATAATTACAGAAAAGCCCGCAAAGATACGATTTATAAGGTATAGCTCTTGTCTGGTCTCGGCTTCGCTCGACCTGACAAGGAGATTTTGAACGGCTCGACCTGACAAGGGGATTTTAGGACGGCTCGACCTGACAAGGGGATTTTAGAACGGCTCGACCTAACAAGGGGATTTTAGAACGGCTCGACCTGACAAGGATCGACGATGTTTTTGAGCCGTTTACACTTTTCGTACCGTCGCGATGCATCGCGACGCCACAAGTGATAATTATTTTTGACTAACAAAATCACTTTACACTTTACACTCATCACTCAACATTCATCACTCCGGCGAAGCCGGAAAACAGTATCTTTGTAACACTTATAAACCTGGGGCCGACCGGTTTTGACAGCGGGTTGGCGGGTGTGTAAGCATGCCGGGCATTGGGAAAGTGGCCCGTAAATCTCAATTCTCAAAACAACAACTGGCGAGTCTAACTACGCCCTTGCTGCTTAATACAAGGTATTAACCAGCAATGCTTCCCGGAAAGCCCCGCCTTGTGGCGTTCCGATCTGAAGCACCGAAAATATGAGGCTGGTGCGGTAAGGTTCCGAATCTGCACGACATTAAGGAACTAAGGAAACAGTAGGTGCGCTTCTGGACCGGCTGTTTCCCGAAAAACAATAAGAAGCTAAGCATGTAGAAGGCACAGTCGTTGCTTGTTTGGACGAGAGTTC
>CALRTD020000214.1:0-7354 GCA_943371015.1 Synechococcus sp. UW140
CGATTTCCCCGGAATTACTGACTGCTTTTCAGGAAGCATTAATAAGATAAACACGGATATAAATGGCAAAACACAACCAAGCAAAAACCAAACTTTGAACGATCGCCCAAGCCGTTTGGCCAGAAATGCAGAAATAAGTGGGACTAAGAAAAATACTGACCCGAAAAAACCAAGTACTGGCATGAGCTTTTGTTGTTAGTCTATGCAAAGATAAACATTTTTCGCCATTTAGTACATTTGTTCTAAATTTATTCAAAAAAAACCGCTGTTGCTGCAGCGGTTTAATTATCAATCAGATACACTTAAAATAGTCGAAAGGCTCTTTACAATCATCACACTGCCACAGTGCTTTGCAGGCTGTTGATCCGAAATTACTAATCATGTGTGTGTGTGATGAGCGGCAGCGCGGGCAATTCACCTGTTTGCCTCCTCCGTGCAGGATAGCTTTTTCGGCTGTGCTGTGCTCGGGAGGTGCAATTCCATAAAGCCGGAGTTTTTCGCGGGCATCATCGGTTAACCAATCGGTTGTCCAGGCGGGAGAAAGCACTTGCTTAACAGCTACTGTACTGAAGCCGTTCTGCAGCAAACTGCGTTTAACTTCATCGCCAATAACATCCATTGCCGGGCAGCCGCTGTAAGTTGGTGTAATTCCTATTTCTGCCGCGGTTCCGTTTACGGTAATGCTTCTGATAATTCCCATTTCAACCACGTTGAGGACAGGAATTTCAGGATCCGGAACACGCCGAAGTATGTTCCAAGCTGCTGCGGTCTCAGAAAGTGAAGTTTGTTCCGGCTGTTTTTCCATAACTGCTGTCGTTTATTATCACAACATTGCCGGCCAGTAAATGTTTACCAGCTTACACCCGGATAAGCGCGGGTAAGCGATTGCATTTCGCTGAGCATATAGCTGAGATGTTCTGTATGTAAGCCCTTGCGGCTGCCACTTTGCATCCAGCCATCGGCAGGCATGGTAAGCGTGGCTTTGTTCAGCACTTCCGAAAGCTGCTGCTTCCACTGCACATGCATTGAAGCAAAATCAGGTATCACGCCTTCGGCTACTAATTGAGCATCAGCAGGAATAACAGCAAAAAGATCGCCGGTAAACATCCACAAATCATCAAGGCCTGCCTGTATGCGTTTGTGACTTTCCTCTGTGCCATCGCCGAGACGCAATGTCCAATCGGTGCAGTGACGCAGGTGATATTGATTTTCTTTGATCGCTTTAGCGGCAATACCTGCCAGTGTAGTGTCGGTGCTTTTGCTCAATGCGGTGTACAAAAGGTCGGCATACAGGGTGTAATATAATTGCCTTGCTATTGTAACACCGAAATCGCCGTTGGGCTGCTCCACCAAAAGAGCGTTGCGGTAATCGGCCGAAAGACGACCGTATGCAAAATCATCCTCAGAACGGCCTTTGCCTTCAATTTCGCCGGCGTAGGTAAGCAGCAAACGTGCCTGACCGATGCAGTCGAGTGCAATATTTGCAAGTGCCAGATCTTCTTCTAAGATCGGGCCTTTGCTGCACCATTCTGAAAGGCGGTGGCCATTTACCAGACTGTTGTCGCCGAGGCGGAGCACGAGCTCAAGCAGAGCCTGCTGTCGGTTTGTATCGCTCATGAATCTGGCGGTTACATGTATTTTACACCATCGGGGATGATGTAGAATGTGGGATGACGGTAAGGCTTATCGTTCGAAGGATCGAAGAAAGGTCCGATGTCTTCGGGACTTGATGCCGTAATTGCATTTGCAGGAACAACCCAGATGTTTGTTCCTTCGCTGCGGCGGGTATATACGTCGCGGGCATTCTGCAATGCAATTTCTTTATCGGGTGCATGCACGCTTCCGCAATGCTTATGCGGCATACCTGATTTGGTTTGCACAAAAACTTCCCAGACTGGCCACTGGGTATCGGTTGTAGTACTCATTGGTAAATTTGAAAACGGGTTTGGACGATTCAATATACTTAAGCTACCTGAACCTGTGCTGCTTTCGCTTTTTTAGCAGCATAAGCTGTAGCAGCTTCACGCACCCATTTGCCTTCTTCGTGTGCACGAACGTGGTTGCGGATGCGGTCGCGGTTGCAGGGGCCGTTGCCTTTTACTACGTTCCAGAACTCTTCCCAGTTGATTTCACCGAAATCATAGCTGTTGCGTTCTGCATTCCATTTCAGGTCGGCATCGGGAACGGTAAGGCCAATATGTTCGGCCTGAGGTACGGTGCGGTCAACAAACTTCTGACGAAGTTCATCGTTAGTTTCGCGTTTTATCTTCCACTTTATCGACTCAGCGCTGTTTGATGATTCTTCATCACGCGGGCCAAACATCATGAGCGCAGGCCACCACCAACGGTTTACTGCATCCTGTGCCATAGCTTTTTGCTCGGGAGTGCCCGCTGCAAGCACACTCATAATTTCATAGCCCTGACGCTGGTGAAAGCTTTCTTCTTTGCAGATACGAATCATAGCGCGTGAATACGGGCCATAAGAAGTACGCTGCAGCATTACCTGGTTCATAATGGCAGCGCCGTCAACCAGCCAGCCAATTGCACCCATATCCGCCCAGGTGAGCGTTGGGTAATTGAATATGCTTGAGTATTTTGCTTTCCCTGACTGAAGTTGCTCAATCAGCTCTTCGCGGCCAATGCCTAATGTTTCGCAAGCGCTGTAGAGATAAAGACCGTGACCGCCTTCGTCCTGCACTTTAGCTAACAATACAGCTTTGCGGCGCAAACTTGGGGCGCGGGTAATCCAGTTGCCCTCGGGCTGCATTCCTATAATTTCGGAATGAGCGTGTTGTGAAATTTGGCGGATCAGTGTTTTGCGATACTTTTCAGGCATCCAGTCTTTCGGCTCGATGAACTCCCCTTTCTCTAGCTTCGCATCAAACATTTCTTCGAGTTGAATGGTGTTTTCCATACTTCAGGCAACTGTTTTGTGTTTCCGCAAATATACTGAAAGGATTTGGGCGGAAACTGATTTATATCAGCAAGAATCTGGTAACTGACAACTCTCAACGATAATTTAATTGCTGGCGCTTTTGTGTTGTCAGATATTCGTTTCTGCTAGATGATTTACAATGAGTTACAGATAATAATGTAGACAATTTTGTCGCAATTATTGCAACTCAAACGACTGAAGAGCCATTTTGTTCGTTTATCTGTTCGATAATCACTCATTGTTTGATAATTATTTGCACAAAAAGGGCAAGACGCTGAACAAAAACGCGGATACGTTGTCAGAACAGAGCGATAATCCTATTTTTGCGCTCCTTTTCACATCAGCCAATCAACTATGGCCCGTTTTCACACGCTTACCGTAAAAGAAGTTACCCGCGAAACCGCCGACTGCGTTTCGATTGTATTTGACATTCCTCAAGCTGCGAAGCAGGAGTTTGCTTACATACAGGGGCAATACCTCACGCTCAAACTAAGTGTAAACGGCGAAGAACTGCGCCGTTCATACTCACTTTGCAGCAGTCCCGCAGCAGATACAGAACTGCGCATTGCGGTTAAGAAAGTGCAGGACGGCCGGGCCTCAACCTGGCTTAACGATTCGCTGCGCAGCGGTGATCAGCTGGAAGTTATGCCCCCGATGGGCAATTTCCATTCGCCGGTTGATGCTGCCAACAAGAAGCACTATGTACTTTTTGCCGGCGGCAGCGGAATTACACCGATGCTTTCGATACTCAAAACCGTTCTGCACAGTGAGCCGCACAGCCGCATCACACTTATCTACGGCAACCGCGATGAGCAGTCGGTGATTTTTGCCAATCAGCTTGCAGCACTTGCAACACAGTATCCCGAACGCCTTAACGTGCTGCATATTCTTGAGCATCCGGCAGCAGGAACCGCCGAATTGTACACCGGTATTCTTTCGCCTGAAAAAGTATCGGCAATTATCGAAAATCATATCGGGTTGAATCTGGACAACGAGTTTTTCATCTGCGGCCCAACGCCAATGATGGAAAATGTGAAACAGGTACTGAGCAAACTCAGCATCGACCCGAAACGCATTCATATCGAATACTTCTCGGCAGTTGCCGAAGCTGTTAAAGCTGCCGAAAACGCTGCTCCTCCGGCAGCTTCAGGTACAAGCAAAGTCACCGTTATTCTGGATGGTGAAGAGCAGGTTTTTGATCTTGCCGGAAACGGCCCTACGGTTCTTGATGTGGCCTTTGATGCCGGCATGGATGTTCCGTTTGCCTGCAAAGGCGGCGTTTGCTGCACCTGCCGCGCCAAAGTGCTGGAAGGTGAAGTACGCATGGATCAGAATTTTGCCCTTACTGATGATGAAGTGGCCAAAGGCTACATTCTCACCTGTCAGTCGCACCCGGTTTCAGATACCGTTGTTGTGAGTTTCGACGAATTCTAAATGTGTTCGTAAATCCTCGGTCAAACCGCACTGCGCAAAGCCGAAAATTGAAACAAGCATCTGGTTTGGTTCGTAAAGGGACACTCGTTCATACGGATTTTAACCTGAAAAGCTATGATCACACGTCCTGACCTGCATCAGGCACTTGCCGCGCTGCGTAACCGATCTTTTTTTGTAGCCTATCCCGAACATCCGGGAGCATATCCTGAAACCGAAAAAAGCATTGGCGGCGCTGCTTACGAACAGCATCTGGGGAAACCATTTTCAGACTTACTGCAGCCCGGCACATTGCGCTGGGCAGGCGAAGAACGTTCGCCATGGACTCAGCAGCCGTTAGGTATTACTTATCCTGTTTTTGATGCCGAGGCGCTTGTCCTTCGTGCACGAACAGCCCGTCACAGTTTAAATGATATTGCTCCCGGAACGCGTGCAACGCTGCTGATCTCGGCACTGGAAAAGCTGCGTGTTCGTTTTTTTGAACTGGCTTATGCCACGCAGCACACCACCGGCCAATCGTTTATGATGGCTTTTCAGGCGTCGGGGCCACATGCGGCTGATCGTGCGCTTGAAGCTTTGGCTTCGGCTTACGAAGCGGTTACTTATTTTCCGGAATCGGTAAACTGGGAAAAGCCGCTCGGAAAGACGAGCGTAAAACTTCATAAAACATACAAAGCGGTTGGTCGCGGCATTGCGCTGAGTATTGGCTGTTCTACGTTTCCGACCTGGAATTCATTGCCCGGCATTTTTGCCAATCTGATGTGCGGTAATCCGGTAATCTGGAAACCGCACCCGGGAGCTGTTTTGCCTGCAGCCATTGCTGCAGGGTGCATACAACAGGCATTTGCCGAAGCCGGTGCCGATCCGCTTGTACTTCAGCTTGCACCCGACACCGCAGCCGAACCGCTGGCATTTGAACTTGCCCGGCATCCGCTGATCAATATTATTGACTATACCGGCGGAAGCAGTTTCGGCACAACACTCGAAAGTTTGCCCGGCAAAACGGTGTTTACTGAAAAAGCCGGTGTAAACAGCGTGCTGCTCGAATCGGTTACAGACCTTGATGCGGTGCTGCAAAACCTTGCGTTCTCAGTATGCCTTTATTCGGGACAAATGTGTACCGCACCGCAGAACTTTTTTGTGCCGGCACAAGGTGTTTGGGATGGCGAAAAACACGTTCCGGCAAATGAAGTAGGCCAGCGATTTGCTGCGGCAATAAAAGCGCTGATTGAAAACCCGAAGATGGGTGCCGGAACCTTAGCCACACTGCAAAACGAACGCACACTGCAGCGCGTTGCCAATGCTAAAAATCTGGGTGCCGAAATGCTGCTTGAATCTGCGGCAGTTAGTCAACCTGAATTTCCGCAGGCGGCCTGTGTTTCACCGGTGCTGCTGAAAACAGATTCGGCAAACGAAGCCATTTTCAGTTCAGAGCTTTTCGGGCCAATAAATGTTTTGGTTGTAACTGCCGATCGCGATGAAGCATTACAACTCATTACACAACTTGCCCGAAAGCAGGGCGCAATTACCTGCGGACTTTACACTACAGATGCCGCATTTGAGCAAAAAGCCGTGCTGCATCTCGAAAATGCGTTTGTGCCTGTATCCATAAACCTTACCGGCCCGATTTGGGTTAATCAGCACGCCGCATTCAGCGATTTGCATGTTACCGGAGGCAATCCGGCGGGCAATGCCACATTCAGTAATCCTGATTTTGTGAACCGCCGGTTTGTGTGGATTGGTCACCGTAAATCTGTGTAATAGTTACAATCTTATCCAAAACAACAAATGCAGCTAAAAAGCTGTATTTGTTGTTTTGGATCCTGTAGTTATTGAAATAAAAAGGCTATTAATTAAGTGTTAAACCAATCAGCAAAACATCATCCATTTGCTCATTGTTACCGCGCCAGTTTTGCCAGTATTCTTCAAGGCTTTCGCGGCGGTTGCATGATGGGGTTGAATTGAGTTTATCAAGTTGCTCTTTGAGTCGTTTTGTGCCCATGCGTTTGTTTTTCGGGCCACCTATCTGATCGGCGTAACCATCGGTAAAGAGATAGAACGAATCGCCGGGGTTGAGCTGCAAAGCATGATTGGTGAATGAAACTTTGGGAATATCTGCGCCTCCGCCAATCGGAAAGCGGTTGGCCCGGATTTCCTGCATTTCCTGGCTTCCGGTAATAACAAGCGAACGTAATGCTCCTGCAAACTCAATCTCGCGTGTGACGCGGTTTACAGCTACAAGGCCAATATCCATACCATCGCGATTCTGGCAATCGTCGTTACACATGGCTGTAGTTATTTTTCCTTCCAGTTTATTAAGTATTACAGAAGGCGGATGCCGCTTACCGGAGCTGATAATTTCGGTAAGAAATGTGCTTCCGATGATGCTCATAAACGCCCCCGGTACACCATGTCCGGTACAATCAACCGCAGCAATATACACCCAATCGCCTTCTTCGGCCATCCAGAAAAAATCGCCACTCACAATATCGCGGGGATTGTAAAGCACAAAACTTTCGGAGAATAATTGCGATAACCGGCGTTTTGACGGAAGAATAGCATCCTGAATACGGCGGGCATATTCTATACTTTCTACAACTTCGCGGTTTGAGATTTCAAGTTGCTGAAGTGCGCTGCGTAAATCTTTGGCCGCTTTTTCTTCGGCCGTGAGCAATTGACGTATTGTGTACCAGAGGAAAACAGAGATGATAAGAACTACAGCAAGGGATATCAATGAATCTATAAGAATAGACTTACGCGCAGCTTTTATGAAACTATCAAAACGAGAGTCAACCTGAATAATACCTACCTGTTTTCCTTGTTTATTTCGAAGGGGTACAAAAGCAGAAAGCCAGATTCCGTTTTCATCTTCGTAGGTCGGAACAACACCTCCTTTGGAGTAATCGGTTAGGTGTTGCTCATGAAACTTTTCCCATTCATGAAACCAAAAACAACCTCTTGAAAAAACAACGAACTTGAATTTATTAT
>CALRTD020000215.1:0-7323 GCA_943371015.1 Synechococcus sp. UW140
ATGAATCCTTCGGAAGCCAGGTAAGTTTCGAGATAGCTGATTGGCTTTCCGATGAGTTTATCGAGACTTTTCCGGTAAGGCATAATCGAAACGCCGCCCCACACATACAGTTCGAGATTGGGCCAGATTTCGAGCACTGTTTTCACCTTGTAGTGTTCGATGATGCGTTCAAACAAAATCTGAATCCATGCCGGAACACCGCAAATTACACCGATATCCCAGTTGTGTGCATTGCGCACCATTTCATCGAGTTTGTTATCCCACTCGCGTTCGCGGGCAATCCGGCGGCCGGGTTTGTAGAAATGCTGAAACCAGAACGGCAAATTACCTGTTGTAATTCCGCTTAAATCGCCCGAATAATAGGTGCCGTTGTAGTTGAGGTGTGTGCTTCCGCCAATCATCAGGATTCCTTTTTCAAAGAAATCGGGCGGCAGGCTGTAATGGTTGAGTGCTGTAAGCTGCCGGGTGCTGGCGCGGCGGATGGCGCGGAGCATATCTTTAGTAACCGGTATATGCTTGCTCGATGATTCGGACGTACCCGAGCTGAGCGCAAAGTATTTTACACGTTCCGGCCAGCATACAAATGCTTCGCCGTTGACTGTGCGGTACCACCATTTGCGAAACATCGAATTGTAATCGTGTGTTTCTACGGTGCGGCGGAATGCACTTACCGGATCAGGATCGGCTAGTAATTTGGTGAACTGGTAGTGCTCTCCGAATGCAGTAAATTCGGCCTTGGCGAGCAGTTTTTTAAGTGTTTTTTCCTGCATCCGCACAGCATCACGGCGGCGAAGCTTGGGGAGCTTCTTTTGCAAGGCCAGTGTATTTTTCAGTATCGACCCGAGAATTGCCATAGCAGCGTTTTGTTGAGGGAGTTCTGCGAGTTATTGCTTAGCGGATGTAACGGAAATCGTGACCGTTCTTAATTTGTTTCAGCGATTCGAGGATGAGTTGTATGACATGCTCCACATCATCACGATGTACGCTTTCTACAGTTGTGTGCATGTAACGCAACGGCAGCGATATAAGTGCCGAGGGAACACCGCCGTTTGAATATGCAAAAGCATCGGTATCTGTTCCGGTACTGCGTGAAGCTACTTCGCGCTGAAACGGAATTTTGTTTTTGCTGGCTGTATCAATAATCAGCTGCAGCAACTTGTTGTGTACCGCAGGCCCGTATGTTAATGATGGTCCTTTTCCGCTGGCAATATCACCCTGAGAAACTTTGTTCATCATGGGTGTTTGCGTATCGTGCGTTACATCAGTAATAATGGCTACGTCGGGCTTAATGGTTTGAGTAATCATCTCAGCACCGCGCAGTCCTACTTCTTCCTGAACGGAGTTTACAATGTACAATGCAAACGGAAGTTTTACTTTTTGCGCGCGCAGCAAACGTGCCACCTCTGCAATCATAAAACCACCCATGCGGTTGTCGAGTGCGCGGCCAACAAAGTAGCGGTTGTTGAGCATCATGAACTCGTCTTCATACGTAACCACACAACCTACATGCACTCCCAGATCGGCAACTTCTTTATCGGAAGCACATCCGCAATCTAGAAAAATGTTTTTGAGTGATGGGGCTTCTTCTTTGCCCGGTTCGCGGGTATGAATTGCCGGCCAGCCAAAAACGGCTTTCACTATACCTTTATCGGTATGAATATTTACGCGCTTTGAAGGAGCGATCTGATGATCGGAACCACCGTTGCGACGCAGGTAGATGAAACCGTCTTTGGTGATATAATGCACAAACCATGAAATCTCATCGGCATGTGCTTCAATTACTACTTTATACTTCGCGTCGGGATTGATTACGCCTGCTACGGTTCCGTAATTATCGGTAATGTAAGTATCAACATAAGGACGAATGTAATCAAGCCAAAGACGCTGACCCGATGATTCAAAACCTGTAGGTGATGCATTATTGATATACGCCTCAAGAAAAGTCAGCGACTGATTGTTGAGCAGGGATGTATTTTTAGTTTTTGATTTTGCCATAACAGCCTATTCAGATTTGGGTAAAGATAGTAACTGAAACTTGTAAATACTATGATTCTCACATAACCTAAAATCGAGTCGTTTTATTTAGTAAATCGTTTTACCTTTAGATATTCGGAATGAACCATCAATACTCAACACACCAATGAAAAGAAACAATTTACTCGGATTGCTCAGTGGTTTGCTCATGTCACTGTTGATGCAAGCCGGACAAGGTGAAGGCGGTTTGCCGCTGAGCTTCAAATTTGCTGAGCACACTTCGCGCGTTCCGGTTGAAACTATGCAACCGTTTAATGTTGACTCGATGCTGACAGTTGCGCATCAGCAGGATGCCGTTAAAGGTCCTTACAAATTTGGCTACAACCATTTTGTAAATATCAACCTGCGCAATTCCGGTGTATGGCAAAATCTGCCCGATGGCACACGTTTTTGGCGTGTTGCTGTTAAGTGTCCGGGGGCAGTTTCTGTTAACTTAGCCTTCAATAATTTCCATATTCCCGAAGGCGCAAAGTTGTTTGTTTACAGTACCGACCGCCAGCAAATTCTCGGCGCATTTACCTCAACATCCAACTTTGCAGACCAGCTTTTCGGTACCGAACTCATTATCGGTGAAGAGGTAATGGTGGAATACATTGAACCTGCCGCAGTTGCCGGACAAGGGACGATGAACATTTACCGCATTACCCACGGATTCCGCGGGGTTTCAGAATATGTAAGCAATGTATCACGCGGCTTCGGCGATTCGGGTACCTGCAACAACAATGCTAACTGTCCCGGCGGTGCAAGCTGGAGCGACCAGAAACGCTCAGTCGTTTGCCTTGTATCCGGCGGAAACGAGTTCTGCACCGGCGCTTTGGTCAACAATACCTGTCAGGACGGAACGCCCTACGTACTCACCGCCGACCATTGCGGCAGTGCCGACGGCAGCTGGGTGTTTCGCTTCAACTGGGAAGCACCGGGATGCAGCAACCCAACATCAAACCCCGCATCACAATCGCTCAGCGGAGGCACAGCCCGTGCCAGCAATCCCGGTTCTGATGTGCACCTCTGCCAGATCAACAGCACACCGCCGGCCAACTTCAATGTATATTACTCAGGCTGGTCGAACGTAAATGCTCCGGCCGACAGTGCCTGCTGCATTCACCACCCGGCCGGCGACATCAAGAAAATTACCTGGGCGCGCAACGTCACCATTTCGGCAACCTACGGCAGTGCCGATTGCTGGCGCACCACACAGTGGACATCAGGCGTTACCGAGCCGGGCTCATCAGGCTCACCGCTGTTCGACCAGAACCACCGCATTGTTGGTCAGCTGTTCGGCGGTCCCTCGGCCTGCAACGTTCCCGCCAGCAGCCTTAATGATTACTACGGTAAATTTTCTTACTCGTGGAACACCGGCACTACACCCGCTACACGCCTCCGCGACTGGCTAGATCCGTGCAACACCAATCCCACCACACTCGACGGCTACGATCCGAACACACCCACAGCCGCCCTCGATGCACAAATGGCAGCCGTAGTTTCACCAGCCGGAGCCTACAATGGTTGCTCGGCCACACAAACCGAAAACGTTGTGGTTACACTTCGTAATGCCGGCCTGAATGCACTTACCAGCTGTACCATTAACTGGCAGGTGGATACCAATACGCCAACCGCTTACAGTTGGACAGGTTCGCTTGCAACATCGCAAACTGCCGCAGTTACCTTAGGAACACTCACACTGCCCGCAGGATCGCATACGATAACTGTTACCGTATCCAACCCGAATAACGGAACCGATGGCAATGCAGCCAACAACACCACAACATCAACCTTTACATTTACGGTAATTGGAACAGCAGCCTTGCCGGTTGCCGAAAACTTCCAGAACACACCTTTCCCGGCGCTCGACTGGCAAATTGACAACCCGGGCAACGGTACCACCTGGACACGCTCAACCACCGTGGGCAATGGCAGCACTGCCTCTATGTTTATTGATAATTTCAATAACGATACACGCGGCACACGAGACAGCTACATTACTCCCGTACTCAACTTTGCAAGTGTAACAGCGCCTGCAACCCTAACCTTTGATGTAGCTTATGCACGTTACAGTGCCACCTACTCTGATTCGCTAGGGGCTTATGTAAGTACCGACTGCGGTGTAACCTGGACGCAAGTATTTCTGAAAAGCGGTACAACACTGTCAACCGCACCCGACAACACCAATGCATTTACTCCCAACAACTCGCAATGGCGTACCGAAACAGTGAACCTGAACAGCTACATTGGTCAGTCTTCTGTACGTGTTGCACTGCGCGGCATGGGCGGCTACGGCAACTTCCTGTATGTTGATAATATCAATGTTACTGTAGGCACACTCGGTATCAACGAACTGAGTTCAAGCGCACCGGCAGTTTACCCGAATCCCTCGGCCGGTGGCCAGTTTACAGTTGACTTCAGCAATACCGCAGCCGGCAATGTACAATGGTCGGTGATGAATGTTGCCGGACAAATTGTAAAAATGGGTCAGCAAAATAATCCCACACTAATGCCGCTCGATCTTTCGGCAATGGCACCGGGAGTTTATTTCCTGCAGGTAAATACTCAGTTGGGCGTAACTACACAGCGCATTACAATTACCGCTCAGCAATAGTTAATAAGCAAAAACTGAAAAGTGCGGGGATGCCGAAAAGGTGTTCCCGCATTTTGTTTTTTTGAGACTTACTTAAACTAAATTTTATAATATCAGCTATACATATAATCTAACTACCAATTATCAATATCATATTGTATAGTTACGCTTTTCCTAAAAACTTGTTCTGACTGATAATATCCGTATGGTCCTATGAAATTATCATGATTTAAAAGCATACTTTCTATTACTTGATTATATTTTACAAAATCTCTTTGGACTAATAGACTAATCAACCAATACTTCTTATATGCGTTAACCATTGGCCCGCAATTAATCCGAAACGGAACTGTATAGCATGTTTTTACACTATCAACCTTTTCGAGATAATACGCTAAATCAGATTTGTTTTTTTTAATTGCTGCAACTTCCAATAAACCTAATGCTGCTGTGTAATATGATTCCAAATCTATAGAGTCTTTAACAACTTTATAATAAACACTTTGCGCTGAATCAATTTCATTCTTGGTAATTAAATAATAACCAAGAGTATTAGACCTATAGTACTTATTTTTATTAACTATATGAACAATAGAGTCAATCTTTTTTTCTTTTCCCAAATAATATAAATAGTTAATAATTTGATTGAAATTTTCTACAGGACAAATATCTGCAAGTATTAACTCTGTTTTAAGGTTAATACAACTATCATTTTTCCTATTTAAATAAATATCTGATAATACTTGTTTAAAAAAAATATAATCAGTTTCTTTTAAATTTTTATATTTTGAGATAAGCTTTGCTGTTAGCGTTCTCTCCTTTGATCTAACATACCATTGCAACGCTTCGTAGTATGGATTATTATTATTTTGAGAATAAAGAGTGTATAAACAAGAAGAAGAATCTCTCCAAAATAAAGTTCTTTCTCCGTATCCTTCAGAATAAAATTTAAACCATAAAAAAAGCAGTTCTTTATTTAATTTTCTGTCATCCAAATCAATACTCGAATCAAATCCGCGAGTAATTAGATAGGAATTAATTTTTTCTTTTGTTATTTTATTGGTGAGACGAGATGGATAAGTGTTTCTGGCTTTCCCCAAAACAGCTAAATAATACCAAGTACTATCCGATTCAGTAACAATATTTCTCGCATTCAAAATCGCATCATAATTATAATTGAAATAATCTTTTTCAAATATTGACGACTCGATTAATACGAATGGGCTATCATTAGTGGGGGAATTCTGATTAATATCAGAAATTGGGCGCAATGATGAATTTTCAGAACAATTGGCTAAAAGTATTGTCAGTATTAAAGTGGAAAATATATCAACTATTCTTCGTGTCATAATAATGAGACGTATTATGATAAAACTAAAGGCAAAATTAACATAATAAATTATTTAAATTAAATCTAATGGACTAAATAAAAATGTTGCAGAATACGTTTTTATAGAAAAATCATTAGAAAACGCGGGAATACCGGTAAGGTGCTCCCGCACTTTGTTTTTGAAATGACCAGCACATCAACTTTACAGAACAGTGGATATAGTTTCATTTGAAAATTTGTGCAACGGTGTGTTGCACTATTTATCGCCAAATGAAATCGAAGCAGAAATACGACACCTACCCAGAAACAAGTACTTCCTCGAATTTTTCCTTATATTCGGTACACTCATTAACCGGAACGTTAAGATGATGCGAAATACCATTGCCCTTGCGGTTGTGCTGCTGCTCTGCCTGCGTGCAGGCGCGCAAACCGATACTGTAAAGGCAACAACACTGTTGCCCGCTCAGGAGGCTGAAAAGTTCTACAACAGCGGCACCACCAAATTCAACAACAAGCAGTTTACGGATGCCATTGCTGATTTTAACAAGGCGATTGAACTCAAGCCCGATTTTGAACAGGCTTACTACAATCGCGCACTTTCGCGCATGGAGCTTACGCTGCTGAACGGTGCGCTTGATGATTTCAGCAAGTGCATTGAACTGAATCCGGCCAACGACAATGCCTGGTTCGGACGCGGAACGGCGCGGCTTTCGATGGGTGATAAAAGAAATGCAACCAACGATTTTGCACAAACCGTAAAGCTGAACCCGAACAACGATAAAGCCTGGCATCAGAAAGCGGTGCTGCTGTTTGAAGAGGCCGATTACAAAACAGCGCTGAGTGATTTTGACAAAGCCCTTCAGCTCAACAGCAAAGATGCTTATTACTGGAACGACCGCGGCAGTTGCAAACGGCAGCTCAACGATATTGACGGAGCAATTGCCGATTACCAGCAAGCCAACCGCGTAAATCCCGGGCTTTACTTTGTACACAACAACCTCGGCAGTGCGCGCCGCCTGAAAGGGGATCTGAAAGGCGCAATAGAATCGTACACAACAGCGGTGAACCTGAAAACCGACTATTACATTGCCTACAACAACCGCGGCAGTGTGAAGTTTGAAATGGGCGACTATGCCGGTGCAATTTCCGATTTCAACCGCGCTATTCAGCTCAAAGCCGATTATGCGTTTGCTTACGTAAACCGCTCAGCTGTGCGCTACAAACAGCGCGATTTCAAAGGCGCGGTTGATGACTGTACCAAAGCCATTGAGCTGAACCCGAACTACGGCGAAGCATACATGAACCGCGGCATTGCAAAAGAAATGCTGCGCGACAACTCAGCCTGCAGCGATTTCAAACAAGCTGTTGCACTGGGCACAGAACA
>CALRTD020000216.1:0-7302 GCA_943371015.1 Synechococcus sp. UW140
ATTTAGCGTATATAGAACGATTGAAACAAACACAAGGTTTTGCACTTGGGTTAATTGCCGATCAAACTCCGAGGCCAGATCGTGCACATTGGATGACTTTTCTCAATCAGGATACTCCGGTTTATCTTGGTGCCGAGAAATATGCTCAAAAACTGAATTACCCGGTTTTATATATGTCGATCAAACGCGTTAAGCGCGGGTACTATACAGTTACCGGTGAAGTGCTGGTTGAGAATCCGGCCAATTATTCACCGGGTGAGATTACGGAAATTCATACGCGCCGTTTAGAAAAAGACATTAACGAATTTCCTGATATCTGGGCTTGGTCGCACAAACGATGGAAACACAAGCGTCCGGCGGGAATGTTACGTTAGCCCTGCTGCTGCGAAATTGTTTCCCAGAGCGCACCTTCCTTAAGCGCATAAGTAGAAAGCCGCATCTTCGTAAGGTTGAGTTGTTTCAGCACTGTTTCAACAAGCAGTGTGGAGACTACAATCATATCCACCCGCATGGCGATAAGCCCCGGCATCTGGCAGCGCTCGGCTTTTGTTGAATGCAGCAGCCGGTTGTGAATGATTTTTACTTCGTTCAGGTCGAATGAATAGTCTGAAATGCCTTCAATATCAGCCGGCGTGTGAAATTCCCAGGCCACCATTTCTGCCAGCGAATCGAATGAGCCGGATGCACCGATAAGTTCGTGAACCGGAAATTGCTTTACAGCATCAAACAGCGGCTGAAGTGCAGTAGTTAAGAAATCACTGATCGATTTGTGCTCAGCATCGGAAAGCGGATCGGAAGGCGAAAACTGATCCAGCAAACGGGCGGCTCCAACTTCAAAGCTGTGTTTCCAGTGAATGCCGTTCACATCAGCAATAATAAACTCGGTGCTGCCGCCGCCAATATCCATAATCAGCGATGGCACAGTGTGCAGTTGCACGGCTTGTTTTACACCGGTGTAAATGTATTCGGCTTCGCGGCTGCCGGAAATAATTTCTATGGTAATTCCGGTTTCGGCAGCCACGGCATCTGCAAATGCTTTTCCGTTTGCCGCATTACGCACAGCTGATGTTGCAAATGCCAAAGTGCGGTCTGTTCCGAGCGATTGGATTACACCGGCATAGTTGCGTATTGCTTCGAGTCCGCGTGCAAAAGCCGCTTCTGCAATAAAGCCTTTGTTGATACCGCCTTCACCTAATTTTACCGGTATCTTCTCGTTATAGATAATTGAATAGCGTTGATCAGGCCCCGTTTCTGCAACTACGAGGTTGAAGGTGTTGGTGCCTAAATCAATTACAGCAACGCGCATAAAACAGGTGCATTATTTGAGCCGGTGCGGCGTTGCGTGAAGGTACAACATTACTGCTGCAAACACATCAGCCCCGCCAAAACATCCATCGCGCCAATTCACGCCAGCTTGTTTTTTTACCGTACATCAAAATACCTACACGGTAAATGCGTGATGCAAGCATGGTGAGCAGCAGGAACGATACAACCAGAATAAACATTGAAAGCAGCAGTTCTCCTGTGCTTACACTGTTGTACGGCAAACGCATCAGCATCACAATGGGTGAGGTAAACGGAATTTGCGAAAGCCATTTCATGGCTATTCCGTTCGGATTATTGATCAGCAGCGAAAATGATCCTATGCCAATAATAAGCGGAATTGTAAGCGGCATCGAAAATTGCTGTGTGTCTGTTTCGGTATCGCTTGCTGCTCCTACAGCCGCAAACAACGATGCATACATCAGATACCCAAAGATGAAGTAAAACAGAAAACAGCCAATCATCAGTCCCCAGTTTACTGAGCGTACTGTGTCAATTGCGGTTTCTACATTTTCATCAACTTTAATCGGAAGCGCGTCTGTAGTTGCTCCTGAGCCGGGAGTTATGGCGGTTGGATTTAGTTGTGCCTGTGTGAAATCAAGGCGTTTGTCGTTTACCTTACCAATAATTGGCCCGATGATCGCAAACGTGAGTATTGCCCAAATCAGAAACTGGGTTAAACCGGCCATCATTGTGGCCAGAATTTTACCCATCATCAGTTGAAATGGTTTTACAGAAGAAATAATCACCTCTACAATGCGGGTTGTTTTTTCTTCAAGTACGCTGCGCATTACCTGCACACCAAACAGCAATACATAGAGATAAATGATCATCCCGAAAGCAAGTCCTACAAAGGCTTTGATCTCACTGTTTGAAATTCTTCCTTTGATTTGGTTGGTTACGCTTACCTGCTGTTTGGCTCGTTCCAGCACATCAAAAGATACTGTTGTATCCTGACTAAGAATTAACTGACGATAAGCGGCGCTGAAAACAGAGGTAAGATGATTAATGGTTTGCTGTCCGGGTTCGTTTTGCGAAAACAGATTGACCTGCACATTGTAGCCCGAAGCAGTATCACATGATCCCATGAAATTTTTCGGGATGTAAAGGATGGATGTTTGCGACGAATCGGCGAACAATGTTTTTGTTTCTTCGAGTTGTTTATCTGTAAATCGCAGATCAAAATGCAGATTCAGCGTATCGCGAAACATTTTTTCGTAATTGAAAATCTGTCCGCACTCAGCAACACCGTCAACCACAACAATAGTGCGCGGATCGCTGGGGATTGTTCCGAGCATAGCGGGCACAATCATAAGTGCAGCAAACAAAACAGGAGCTACAAAACACATGATGATGAAGGTTTTGTTCTTCACCCGTGTCAGGTATTCGCGAACGATAATGATGCCTATTTTTCCCATAAGGAGTATAGCGGGGCTGTGTTATTCGGTGAAATTGCTTTTGGTTCCGGCAACATCGGTTGCGTGGCCATTTGTTTCGTTTACTTTTCTGATGAACACATCGTTCATGGTAGGCAGAACTTCACTGAAACCGGTTATTTCTGCAGTGCTCATTACGGCCTGCAGTAATTGATTGGGAGAAGTGTTGCCGAGCAAACGGATCCGTACTTTCTTGATATCATCTTCATCAGCCTGATGAATAAGCTCAGCACCTGTCCACATGGCGTTGGTGAAGCCCATCAAATTGCCTTTGAACGAAACATCCCACATATTCATCGCAAACGAGCGGCGAATATCTTTAACGCTTCCTTCGAGAATATTTTTTGATTTGTTGATCAGTGCAATTTTATCGCAGAGTTCTTCCACCGAACCCATGTTATGGGTCGATAAGATGATGGTTGCGCCGCGTTCGCGCAGCCGCAGCAGTTCATCGCGAATCAGCTGCGCATTAATCGGGTCGAAGCCGCTGAAAGGTTCATCGAGAATGAGCAGCCGGGGTTCATGCAGAACGGTAACAATAAATTGCACTTTCTGCTGCATGCCTTTTGAAAGTTCTTCGACTTTCTTTTTCCACCAGCCTTCAATGCCGAAGCGTTCAAACCATTCGCGCACACGTTTTTTGGCTTCTGATGCACTGAGGCCTTTTAAGCGTGCAAGGTAAATTGCTTGTTCACCTACTGCCATTTTGCGGTACAGTCCGCGTTCTTCGGGCAAATAACCAATTTGTTTTACATGATCGGCTTCAAGCAAACGATCTTCAAACAGAACGTGCCCGCTGTCGGGACCGGTTATTTGGTTGATAATGCGGATGAGTGTAGTTTTTCCGGCACCGTTTGGGCCAAGCAGCCCATAAACACAGCCTTCGGGAACGGTGATGCTAACGTCGTCCAGAGCAATGTGCCCCGAATAGCGTTTTACAATATTGTTAGCGGTCAGTAAATTGGCCATAGACCGCTAAGGTAAGAAGCTGCGGGTGATTTCTTTGTATCAAATTGTTAATGGATAATATCTGTTGTGTACGGTCAAAAAACGAAATTATTCAATCGAAAATGGCTGGACGGATGATGACCTAAAAAAGCCATGCCGGAAGTAGGCTTCCGGCATGGCTTTATGATTGCTCCCGGTCAGGAGTGTGTGAGGTCGAACCGGGAGCAGAGTGCAGGCAACACCCGGGATATCCAATAAGTAGTTGTGCATGTTGATGCACAACTACTTTTAATGCCCCAACTTATTCTTTAACAAACTGCTGCTTCAGGGTTTTTCCTTCGGTGGTTTGAACAACCACGAAGTAGGTTCCTGCAGCAAGGCTGCTGATGTCAGCCTGCCAAGAGCGGCTGCTGTTTTGTGAAGCGCGCATTACTTCCTGTCCGGATGCATTCATGATGCGAACAATAGAAGCATTTGCATCACCAACTACAATGTTAAGTTGTGAGCTGGCCGGAATCGGGAACACTTTCAATGCTTCTGCATTGGCAGATGCTCCACCGTTTTGAGTGTTTTTGCGCAGCGGAGAAATAACAATGCAGTTCTCTACTTTGAAGCAAACTTTATCTGAGCAACGGTCAATGATATTGCCGAATGCATCATATACACATACCACAACTTCGATACACGCTTCAAAGCTGCCAGCAGGATAAACGTGCGACGGAATTGTCGGGCCGCTGTAGGTGGGTGAGCCATCACCGTAGTCAACATTGTAATAGCAAACACTGCCGCCAGTTACCACTGAAATATCGGTAAAGATAATTTCAGACGGGTTGTTGCGGTTGCAGTTCCAGTCGATGCGGGGAATAACACCACACGGAGGCGGCGGGCAAGCTTCTACTTCATAGCAAATTTGATCGCAGCAGGTAGAACCATCAGAACCGCGGCTGATAATGGTAAGACAAACTTTGTAGCTGCCGGCATTGGCATAGTTGTGCAGCGGATTTTGCTGATTAGAGAATGTACCATCACCGAAATCCCAGAACCATGATACAACTGGTGATACACCATTGTTTGCACCCTGGAACTGAATCGGATTGCAACCATCCCATTTGAAATCAGGCTTGGCTTCGCAAGGATAGGTGCAGAGTTGTCCGCAATTCGACTGCCAGTAGAGACCTGTTACTGCATAGTTGTAGCAATCCGACTGAACAACGTTTCCGTAAGTTGCGGCTGTTTGACCGGCAGCAACTGTAGTGGGTACATCAACCCAATCCCACCAATCTTCCTGAGCAGGAATGCCCGGAACACCGTTGATTTCAAGTTGTGAGCCGAGGCCCTGAAGATCGCCAATACCCACAAAAGCACGGGCATTGAAACCACCTGTTGGGCATACGGTGAAACCGTTCATGGTGGTGTTCATCGGAACGCCGATCTGAACAATAGCACCATCCCAGATCACGAGATCACCGGTAAATGTTGCTGTCGGATCACTGTAAATAATTACCAGTGTGGCACCGTCAATATCATCCGGCGGACCAACAGGGAAACCGCTCAATTGGTAGTTGCCATTTGCAGCAAGACCATTCGGAACAGTTCCGGTAAGATCAGCACGGTATGTGTGTGAGCCGGCATAGCCCCAACATTTGTCGGCATCGCTGCCAACAAGAATAGACGGAACAACTGCCAGACCGCCCGGGCCGTTCTTGGTAATATTGAACGCAGCGCCGGTGCCTGAAGCGTCAGACCAAACGAATACGCGTTCAATGATAGCTGTGGCCGGAACACCTGCAATAGTAAATGTTGCAGGCTGCGGAACACCAGCCGGGAAGAAACGCTGACCAAGACGTTGCTTGGCAAATACATAATTCAATCCGCATTTGCTGTCCTGATAAGCAACACTGTGTGAGCCATTACCGTTCAGCGGAATCGGACTGTTGGGCGCAGCCTGAATGGTATTGGTGTTTTTAGGCGGATACGGCTGAATACCGGCCTGCTGCGTCATGCCGTTTTGAGCGACAAGCTGCACACTACCCAGCAGAAATAATCCTGCAATAAGTTTAAATGTAGTTTTCATAGGTTTTGGTATTGGTGAATTGCAAACGTAAACGAGGCAGATGAATTTTATTCAAAATGTGATAACATCCGTTGAAAACTTTTTAATTATTACACATATATATAATTTTACTTAATTGTAAACGGTTGTTATGGTAAATAGAACCGCGGTTATTAACAGATCTTGTTTGTCTTTATTTCCTTAAAATATCAGGGTTGAGATAATCGTGTGTTTTTTGGGAAGGAAATAGCCGTGTAAAAACATATTTAATTAGATCGGATTTAAACTGAATTTTTTTTGAGAATGATAGCTGAAAATTTGAATCAGATAGAGTTGAAATCGATATGTATGAGTCTGTTTGTATATCTGTCGTACTCATTTCTGTTTTCGTCTGGTCATCGCATTACGCCTGTTGTTGTTTATCTTTGTCGCCTAAGCCAAATTAAAAACGTGCAACTCCTTTTCCATCTTTTTCTCAAGCATACGCTTCACCTTCTTGTTGGGTTTTTCTACCGCTATTCTCGCCGTATTCATGTTACCGGTGAGGAGAATGTGCCGCACGGTGTTCCGCTCTTACTGTGTTCGAACCACCCCAATGCGTTTATGGATGCCATTATAGTAGGTATGACCGTAAAACGCCGCTCATGGTTTCTGGTGCGCAGTGATGTGTTTCGGAAAAAGTGGATGGCTGCAGCATTCGAGTTTATCGGCATGCTGCCCATTTACCGTTTGCAGGAAGGTGTTGAAAATCTCGCCAAAAACGATGAAACTTTTGCCCGCTGTACCGCAATGCTTGAACGAAAAAAGGCAATCATCATTTTTTCTGAGGGACTTTGCATTCAGGAACGCCGTTTGCGCAAACTGAAAAAGGGCACAGCCAGAATTGCATTTACAGCCGAAGACGCCAATAATTTTCAGCTCGGCCTTCAGATTGTGCCGGTTGGTATCAACTATTCATCAACACCGTGGAAATTCAGAACCACCGTGCATGTTCGCTTCGGAAAACCATTTGCCGCTGCCAATTATGCTGATGTTTACCGGGAGTCGCCCGCAAAAGCGGTAACGCAGCTTACCCGTGAGCTTGAAACCCGGATGGCGCAGGAAATAGTTGTTATTGATAATAAAGCGGATGATGAACTGGTGAACGGACTTGAAGAAATGTTTTTGCGCGATTATGCCCGAGAACTCAACCTCAATCCCGGCAACCAGAAAGAAACACATATTGTTTCCGTGCAGCTTGCTCAGTTTGCAAATGCACTTACTGCTGAACATCAGGATACTGCCGAAAAACTTCGTGCAAATGTTAAGGATTACCTCAAGCGTGTGCATAAGTTAGGCATTCGCGACTGGAATCTTCGCCCGTCTTCAATTGATAAAATGGGCAGTAAAGATGTACTTATCGATGCCGTATTTTTTACGCTCGGCTTTCCGGTTTGGGTGTTTGGTGTAATCACCAATTACATTCCGTACAAAGTACCGTACCTCATCACACAAAAAATAGTTCGCAATATCGAGTGGCATGCTTCGCTCAATGCAACTATC
>CALRTD020000217.1:0-7256 GCA_943371015.1 Synechococcus sp. UW140
TAATAAATGCAAAAATCCCGCTCGGGGTCGAGCGGGATTTTTCAGAAAAGATTCAGCACCGAATTACTTGCCTTTCTTACTGGGGGCAGGAGCAGGCGCAGGAATTTCGTCTGATTTTTCTTTCAAGAGTTTGTGAATTTCTTTCAGGTAAGCGTTTTCGCTGCGGAGAATTTCAAGCTCTTTCTTAGCAGTGTCAAGTTCACGCTGCAATTCCATTGCTGTCATCACCTGAGCTTTACCGTAGGCCGCTTTGTCTTCGTGAACAACAAGGGCAGATGAAGAGTAGTATTGAAAGAAATCGTAATTAAGGGTACGAGAAATTTCGCGGAGCAACTCGGTATCAATAGACTTGCGTTTGAAAATACCATAGATATTTTGCGGCGAAGTACTGATACGGCGAGCAAATTCACTTTTGGTCATTCCCAGTTCCTCGAGATGCTGGCGAATAATTTTTCCGATGTGTAATGCCATTTTTGGGTCTTGATTTTTGTTTTGGTTTATAGAAATTGTTCAGCTAAACAATAGAGAGTAAGTTAACGCACAAGTTTTATTCACCCGGTTCCTTCCCCAAGAAAGCGGAGCTTTTAGCTCTTGCGTTTCGCTGTACTGCCTTTAGCAGTTTTGGTTGTTTTTGTTGTTTTGTTTTTTGTTTCCGGCTTTGAGTTTTTTAGAGGTTTCTGAACTGTTTTTTTTCGAGGCGACTTTATATTGGATTGAGCAGGAGCATTGCTGGAGCTACTTTCGGCGGGCAGACTTTCGGCACGACCGCGAAGTAGTTTAACTAACTCTTTCAGGTAGCGATTTTCCTGAGCGAAGAGTTCGGCATCTCGTTTGATTTGGCTGAGTTCTTTGTTTAGATCCGATGCAGTTTTGTGCGACATTGGATCGTCGCTCAGGAATGTTCCGGGAGATGTAGTGTAGTGCTGGAAAAAATCGTAGTTCAGAACGCGTGAAATTTCCCAAAGCAAATCCGTATCGATTGATTCGCGTTTGAAAATACTGTAAACATTCTGCGGTGTTGAGTTGATACGACGGGCAAACTCGCTTTTGTTCATGCCTGCCTGTTCGATGCGTTTGCGGATTAATTTTCCGATATGTAGAGCCATGCTCAAATCTCAACATTTGGTTGAGATTGAGCATGCTGTTAATTGTCAATCCTTGTTGCCTGTAGCTTAATAATAATTTCACAACGTTATTTTGATTTCCAATATTGAAAAGGAAAGTTACATATTTTTCTTTTCGACTGATAAGCATCTGAAATCAATCTTTTCTGTATGTTTTAGTGATCTGAGTTGTATTTGATACTTTTTTTCAAAGAAATTAAAAAAAACCTTTTTTAAAATCGACGAAGGCTAACTGAAAACAAGTATTTTCAATCTGCGACATTCATTAGAAACTTATGTAGTCAATGATTATGGCTGTTCGTCGCTTTTACAGATGAAGACTTAATTTCAATATACATCTTGTTTACAGTTATTGAATGAGACGATAAGGCAGGTGCTAATTAGGAGTGGAAACAGCTTTTCGGCTTTCAGTTAATCGGTTGTAGTGTATTCAGAAAAAATTACAACATCAGTCTTTTCGAGCCCTTCACGAACATTCATTTTTTTCTGTTGATTTTGGAAAAGAACATTTTTTTAATGACCGTGATTATTAAAAAAGCCTCCGCCGTTCGAGCATTAACAGCTTGAACGGCGGAGGCTTGAGTGTTTTGGATCAGTGATGAGGCTTATCCAAGAAACGGATAACGGTAATCAGTAGGCGGTGTAAAGGTTTCTTTAATAGTGCGGGGCGATACCCAGCGCAGCAAATTAATCATAGCTCCGGCTTTGTCGTTTGTTCCCGAACCACGGGCACCACCAAATGGCTGCTGGCCTACAACTGCCCCTGTGGGCTTATCGTTGATGTAGAAATTGCCGGCTGCATGTTCAAGCGTTTTGGTGGCCAGTTCAATTGCATAGCGATCCTGAGCAATTATTGAACCTGTGAGTGCATAAATTGAAGTGCTGTCGACCAGTTTAAGGGTTTCTTCAAATTTATGCTCATCATACACATAAATGGTAAGTACCGGGCCAAACAACTCTTCGCACATGGTCACATATTTCGGATCGTTAACACGAATAACTGTGGGTGCAACAAAGTAACCGTTTGTTTTATCGTAAGTGCCGCCGGCAACAATTTCTGTGTTTGGATCCTGCTTTGCTGCATCAATATATGCTGCCAGCTTATCAAATGATTTCTCGTCGATAACTGCATTCACGAAATTGGAGAAATCTTCGGTGGGCCCCATTTTAAACGATGCGAGATCGCGCTGCAGTCCGGCTTTTACCTCTTCCCAAAGATTCGACGGGATGTAGGCGCGTGATGCGGCTGAACATTTCTGTCCCTGATATTCAAACGCACCGCGCGAAAGCGCTGTAATTACTGGCGCAGCTTCGGCCGAGCGGTGAACCATTACAAAATCTTTACCGCCGGTTTCGCCTACTATGCGCGGATATGATTTGTAGCGGTGTATGTTTTGTCCGATCGTTTTCCAGATGTTCTGAAAAACTTCTGTTGATCCTGTAAAATGAATTCCGGCAAAATCGCTGTGCCCGAAAATTACTTCAGCGGCATCCGGACCTGAGGGGTAAATGAGATTGATGACTCCATCAGGCACGCCGGCGCGGCGGAAAATTTCCATCAGCACATTTGCTGAATATACTTGTGTGTTGCTCGGCTTCCATACCACTACATTACCCATCATTGCGCAGGATGTTGGCAGGTTGCCTGCAATGGCTGTAAAGTTGAATGGTGTGAGCGCATAGATAAACCCTTCGAGCGGCCGCCATTCCATGCGGTTCCACATGCCGGGTGCTGAGTTGGGCTGCTGCCAATAAATCTCCGTCATAAACTGCACATTAAAGCGCAGGAAGTCGATGATTTCGCAGGCGGAGTCGATTTCTGCCTGATACGCATTTTTCGACTGGCCGAGCATTGTAGCTGCATTCAGTTTTGCGCGGTACGGACCGGCAATCAAATCAGCGGCTTTGAGGAAAATGCTGGCGCGGTGTTCCCAGCTCAGGTTTACCCATTTTTCGCGAGCGGCCAGTGCTGCTGAAATGGCTTTTTCCACATGCGCTTTATCGCTTTTGTGGAAATGGCCAAGTGTGTGTTGATGATCGTGCGGAGGTGCGAGGCGCATCAGGTTGCCGCTGCGCACTTCTTCGCCGCCGATATACATGGGAATATCAAGCTCCTGCGAGCGGAGTGTGGCCAGCATTTGCTGAAGTTCGGCACGCTCGGCACTGCCGGGCGCATAGCTTTTTACCGGCTCATTCACCGGCTGCGGTACATTAAAAAATCCTGTTGCCATTGTATGTGTTTTGTAGTGCTTAGCAGGAATGCTTAGGGAAGATCTTTGAGTTTGCCTACCAGCATAGTAAAGAAATTGCGCAGCGGTGGTTCTACCATGGGGCGCAGAAACGGATTAATATCGGCCTGAAATAAAAGTTTGCCGGTACTGCCGCTGCCTTCGGGTGTTGCCCCGATATGGATATCCAGCGTAAATGAAAACGGAATTTTACCGCCGTCGGAAATCAGATTGATCAGGCTGTGCGGTGTGGAGCCTGCAATGCGCATCCCAACAGTAGCCATGCCGCCAAGTGTAAACGAGCAGTTTTCGGCAGTTGATTTCCAGTTGGTCACCTGCGACGGCATCAGCTTTTCGAGGTTGTTCAGATCAGTGAGAAAGGTGAAAACTTCTTCCTGCGATTTAGCTGTTGTAACGGTTTCGGTTTCGATGCGCGTCATAAGTAGTAGAATAAGTTAATTTCCCCAAACCGACGGATCTTTTCGCCAGGCTTCGAGTGTTTCAAGATCGTTTTCAGTGATGTAATTATCGTTCAGCGCCTGCCGGATGAGTGACGGATAATTACTGAGCGTAATGAGTTCAACACCTGCTTCGCTGAAGTTTTTCTCCGCATTCGGAAAGCCGTAGGTGAAAATAGCGGCCATTCCTTTTACGCTGCATCCGGCGTCGCGCAGGGCTTCCACAGCTTTGAGGCTGCTTCCGCCGGTAGAGATTAAATCTTCAATCACTACAACCGACTGTCCGGCAGCGATTTCACCTTCAATCATGTTTCCCAGCCCATGCTTTTTGGGTTCAGGGCGCACATATACGAATGGCAGCCCCATTTCTTCGGCCACCAATGCGCCCTGAGCGATGGCTCCGGTAGCAACACCGGCAATTACATCGGGGCGGTGGAAGTGCTCGTTGATAAGTTGAACAAACTGCTGCCGTATATAAGTTCGTACTTTTGGGTACGAGAGCGTCTTCCGGTTATCGCAGTAGATTGGAGATTTCCAGCCCGAAGCCCAGATAAAAGGTTGAGCCGGCTGTAGCTTTATTGCTTTAATTTGTAGGAGAAATTCCGCAACTTTAGAAGCGGTCTCGGTGTTCGTGACCATAGTGCAAATGTATAAAGTTTTCATCAACAATAGGCCGCTTACGCTTGCATCCGAACCATTCGGAGGCAATTTTGAAATGGGCACACTTTACCTTCGGTATGATTCGCCTCCTTTGCTGCGTGAGCTTATCATTCAGGCACATACAAACGGCGAGGCCTTTCCGGCGGTATTGCTTACGCATACCGATGCCGGACAACTCCTGAAAGATTTTGAAGCTTCGTGCGAAATGATTGAAGCCGCCGGAGGCCGTGTAACCAACAGCAAGGGTAAGCTGCTTATGATTTTCCGCAGCGGAAAATGGGATTTACCCAAAGGTAAAATTGATCCGGGCGAAACGCCTGAAATTGCTGCTGTGCGTGAAGTAGAAGAAGAGTGCGGTATCAGCGGATTGAAAATTACCCGACCGCTAAACATCACCTGGCACACATACATGCAAAATGGTGTGCCGGTAATCAAAAAAACATATTGGTTTGCTATGGAAACCGCCGACAAGCGTAAGCTCATCCCGCAAACCAACGAAGGCATTACCGATGCTGTTTGGCTTGATGATGTAGGCGTTTACAAAGCACTGAAAAATACTTTTCGCTCAGTAGCTGAGGTGATTAACGCTTAATGTTCGCCTACACGCAGCGGTGCCGCACGCGGGTTTACAATGCGGTAAATCTGCTGTTCGAGTGCGCCACCGCTGGGCAATTCAGCTGGAGCACTCATTAGCCGTCCTTCGGCATCTATGATAAATGCAACAGGTGTGGCGTAAATACTGTAAGCATCCTTAGTACGATCATCGAAATTGTAATGCAGCATCACCCAGTTGTATTTCGGGTTATCACGCAAGAACTTTTTCCACACCACTGTATCGGTACCAATTGAAACAGCTACAAAAATCATCTTCTTGCCGTAACGTTTATGCAGTTCGCTCATGAGCCGCATTTCGTTTTGGGCATTGGTATTCCATTCGTTAAAGAAGAAAAGATAAACAGGCTTGCCGGTAAAGTCTGTAATCGGATCAACCAGCTTTCCGGTTTTATCGATGCCGTTGAAATGTGCGGCCATGCTGCCCGGTTTCAGCTTGGTGTAAAACGAAACAATGCGCCGGGCAATTTCACGATGTTCTGCAATACGGCTGCGCGATGAAGTTTGCTGGGCTATGCTGAGAATGTTACGACTGTAAAATGCCGGATTGTTGTAGCTTTCAAAAAGACCTTTGAGCATCACTAACTCACGCAGCGTATCGTTTTCGAGCCAGCGCAAGCGTTTCATGGCACTCATGAGCGAATCATAACTTACCCATTCGTTAATGGCCCAGCTGATTTTTTCGCCTTCTTTTTTGATGCTGTTCAGGTACATATATTCTTCAAAAAAACTATTGAAGAAATTCATGTACTCGTTATTGGTGTAATAGATTTTTTTCCCGGTAATGTACTTTCCTGCCAGTTTCTTCTCCGAATGAAATGTAGCATCTTCAATAGAGGCCAACGAAAAATCCATCCACGGCATGAAGTACGGATTCTTCACAAACGCATAGTGCTTGCGCATGGCGGTATGAAACGAATCGAGCTTGAAGTATGAACTTTTGGTGAGGAAATACGAAAAGTTTTTGTTCCAGAATTCCTGAAAATGCGCGTTGAAGTCGATTGCCAGAAAATTCATATCTGCCGAATCGTTGGTGAAATGAGTGAGCTGTGTTTCGTATTCAACATCAGGATTCACCATCCGGACCGAATCGCGGACAGAGCACATTACGCGAACCAGCCGGCCAGGTTCGGTAAACAAAAAGCCGCGTTGTTTGGCAAAGCGCAGAAACACGCGTTCAATGTTTTCGGCCTCGTAGGTAATTTCGAAATGTCCGCTGTCGTCAATCAACGTTTCGCCAAGCTTCTGTTCGGCGAACGTAATGTATTCGATATACGTGTGCAGGCTGATGATTTGGCCTTCATAGCCTTTTGCGTAGCCTTCAACGGTGCAGGGTTTACCGGCGCTGAGTGCAAGCGGCAGCAGCAGAACAGAAAGCAAAAAACGCAGGTGCTTCATCATAAGTTGTGTACGGTTAACGGAACTGCAACTGTTGTTATTGCAGAATGCTTCCAATTCCCGTGCCGTTTAATCGTTCAGATCTATCGCTTCAGGCACAAACCGGGATGCATCGCCGCCGTTGCGAACAATATCGCGGATAATGGTAGAGTTGATAGCCGAAAGTTCGGGCGTAGGTAAAATAAACAGCGTCTCAATTTCGTCGGCCATTGCTTTGTTCATTTGTGCAATGGCCTTTTCGAATTCCAGATCGGCTGTAGTGCGTAAACCGCGTACAATAAACTGAGATCCTTTGCTGCGGCAATAGTTTATAGTAAGACCTGAAAAGGTTTCCACTTTCACTTTGGGCTCACCGGCAAAAGTTTGTTCGATCCAGCGCATCCGCTTTTCGAGCGGGAAGTAATAGTTTTTATTGCTGTTGATGCCTATTGCTACAATCAATTCATCAAACAAAGGCAGCACGCGCCGCACGAGCGATTCATGTCCGCGGGTAAACGGATCGAAAGAGCCGGGGAAAATGGCAATTTTTTTCATTAGTGGAATATAAATACTTCGGTAAATATAAGATTGAAATTGTTATTTAATGTAGCGGTAGAGTCTTAAGTACTAATTAGCTTGTAAAGCAAAAAGATTGAAAGGACAACAAGCATCCAAAGGAATAAATTTTGTTTAGAGTTGCGACTATGTAAGTCACTTAATTCCCTTTTTAATCGCTTGTTTTCGTTTGATAGATTAGCAAGAGCTTTGCCATTTTCTTTATTTATTTCATTAGATTT
>CALRTD020000218.1:0-7244 GCA_943371015.1 Synechococcus sp. UW140
TTGAATGAGTATTTATCTATTTTGAAAGACAACAACAATGACTTATGGATGGCAACTTATCTTGATGGTGTATGGAAATATGACGGAACAGCAGTTACACATTTTCCTGTTGTGCTGAATGGAGTAAACATAACCGTATTTAGTGTTTATATGGATAATGCCGGGAGTATTTGGCTCGGAACACATGAAAATGGCGCATTTAGGTTCAACGGACACCAATTTGAGCCATTCAGAGTACAGTAAGATAGTGTGATAGTAGGAGGTGCTGTATCGCGCAATAATAAAAGTAAGCCGCGATTCAACCGAAAAGCTACTTCTGATCCGATAAGTTCATCACAACGATGCTTTGATGTGCTTTTGCAGCAGGGGATGAGCTGCAGAAGATTTATCAGGGAAGAAGCGCTGCGGGAATTAGTTCAAGTTTATCAACTACCTATGCTTTGTTTGACCATCAGTAAATTAATCTCCGGTAGTGCCTTTGGTCATATTTTTCTAGTTTCAGAATAGTTAACTTTAGCTATTATTCATAAAAAAACATAGATATGGGAAAGCTAAACGCAATTGGACTCGACAACAAAAAAGTAGCCACTCTGGCCGAAAAACTGAATAACCTTTTGGCAAATTATTCTATTTTTTACCAAAATACACGCGGCTATCATTGGAATATTAAAGGTGAGAAATTTTTCGAGCTTCATCTGAAGTTTGAAGAACTGTATAACGATCTGCTTTTGAAAATTGATGAAGTTGCAGAACGTATACTTACACTTGGGCATATACCCGAGCATAATTATTCGGACTACAAAAAGACATCAAAGATTGCCGAAAGCAAGCAGATTAGTGATGGGAAAAAAGCAGTTGAAGAGATTCTTGCTTCACTCAGCAGTATAATTATACTACAGCGAGAACTGCTTAATTTATCAGCCGATGCCGGCGATGAAGGCACCAATGCATTAATGAGTGATTACATCCGGGCTCAGGAAAAGTTGGTTTGGATGTATTCTTCGTTTTTGAATAAGTAATTTTATTCATCAGCCCGGATGCCAATTCCGGGCTGATTTTTTACCCGCCTGCATTAAGTTGTAAAAGATGAATATTGAATTGCATAAAACAGACAGCAGTGAAATAGCTGAAATTATTGCAGATGAGTATGTGATTACCTCAGCCGAAGGTGGAGCGGATCTGGCAGGTAACTTGTACTTTCAAGGATTCGATAAAGTAATTATTTACGAGAAGAATATTATCCCCGCCTTCTTCGATCTTAAAACCGGTATAGCCGGAGAAATACTTCAGAAGTTCTCAAACTATCGGATTCGGCTGGCTGTAATCGGCAACTGGTCGCTGCATACAAATAAGCACATGCAGGAATTTATTTCTGAAAGCAACAAGTTTGGCCAAATCAATTTTACTGAAACAAAAGAAGAGGCTGTAAGGCGCTTATTGATGTAGTTTGTGCAGAAGTCTGATAAGTATCATTCAGCAAAATTAATCTAGAGGTTGCTGGAAGTGGTAAATGCAGTTTTGCCTGAATCTATCATGTTTGAGGAGTAGTATTGCTCAGTTTATAGAGCGGATGCAAAAGGTTGATTGTTTTTGATTGCCGGTTAAAGCATCTTGTAAACGGTTTCTGCTTACGCCCGGTATTGTTTATCTTTACAAGCTATGACAAATCACCCCCTTTTGCAACGGCTGGCGGTTTTGCTTTGCTGTTTGTTTTCTTTTACCGTTTCGGCACAGCTGCCGGATATGCAAAATTTTAAGCGTCCGGTTTCTAATGGTCCGCTGCCAGTTGATTTCGTAACCCCAACTGCCGAGAAGTACAAAAACGATTTGGCGAAAGTTGACAAAAGCCAGCAGCAGTCGATACAGGAAGCTGAAGATGAGTTTTATCTGCTCACCAATTATCAGGTTGATCAGATGCGTTTCAGCGGTGAGGTATTGGTGAACGATTCGCTTGGCCTGTTTGTAAATCAGGTTGCCGATTCGCTGCTTGCACACGATCCTGAACTACGCAAGAAATTACACTTCTACATTTTGCGCACACCTGTGGTTAACGCATTTGCAACCGATCAGGGTGTAATTTTTGTTACCGTTGGCTTGCTTACACGTATCCGCAATGAAGCAGAACTGGCTTTTGTTCTTGCGCACGAAATTGTACACTACAAACGCCGCCATGTTGTAACCGGCTATCTTGAAACAGAGAAAATGCGTACCGGCACTGAGCAGTACGAGGGCATTACGCTGAACAACCGCTTTTACAAAAAACACAGTTATTCGCGTTCGCAGGAAACTCAGGCCGATGAAGAAGGATTTGAATTGCTGCTCAAATCAAACTACGATCCGCACGCTGCGGTTAAAGGTTTCGATTTGCTTGCTCAGGCCGATTTTCCGTTTACCGACACCGCATTCTCGCGCACATTTTTTGAGAACGATTATTTTGTTCTCCCCTCAAAATATCAGCCAGATACCATTAAGCCGTTCAAAGTTGATGAGGAAGACGGCGATAATGATTTAGCCACACACCCCAGTGTAGGCAAGCGCCGCCGCGGAATGGCCCGCAAGTTCAAAAACTCTTCTGATACAACAGGCTCTTATTTTCTCGTCTCTGAAAAACAATTTTATCGGGTACGGATGATGGCGCGCTTTGAAGAATGCGCTCTGCATACCGATGAAGGCAGCTATAAAGATGCGATTTACATGACGTATGCCATGCTGCAATACTATCCCGGAAATCCATATCTCGAAAAAGAAATGTCGAGGGCGCTGTATGGCAGTGTGCTTGATAAAAATATGCTTTTCGACTTCGGAGACTTGGCTTCTTTGTTTCAAAACATATTTATAGTTTCGGGAGGTGATTACAGCGAAGAAAAACCAACAGGTGAAATTGGTCGCTTCAAACGCGTAGCCAGTAAAACTCAATCTGAAGCATGGAACGTGCTTGCGCTTCAGTATGTATGGAATATTTATGCAAAGTATCCGGAAGATAAAGACATTAAAACCTGGACTACCGCACTGTTTCGCGAAATGACATTCTTTCATGAAATGAAACAGGACGATTTTCAGACGTCAGATTCACTGTTCATTAAACTCGGTGATATTGCTGCTGCGGATACAACGCTCAAGAAAAAAGCAAAATCAACTTCTGCGCGGGATAAGTTTCAGCTGGCTGTTGATAGCTATGACATTGATTCCATTTACACAAATGTCAATTACTGGTCGTTCACTTTTATTGATGAACTGAAAGATCCGAAGTTTATCAGCATGTTTAAATCGGCAACACAGTATGCCGACAGTGTGAAGCAGGTGAATGAGATTCTCGATCAAATGAGCAGTGCAGAATCGCGCCGTTATCGCCGTCGCCGTAAGTCTGAGTTGCTTGGTGCGCAAGGCATTCGCCGCATTGTGTTGATTGATCCTCAGTACGCAGTTTATGATCAGCGCAACGAACGAGTTCCGCTTGATATCAATGCAACGCTCGAAGGCCGTGAGCAGTTTGTATATGAACTCAAACGTTCGGCAGGCTTGTGCAATATTGATCTTACTTTGCTGGATCAGTCGGTACTCGACACGTCTTCCGCTGCAGCCTTCAATGATCTGAACACCGCCAATCGCTGGCTTGCTGTTCGTGATGATGTTCGCTCCTCTAAACTCATGCCTTATTCGCAGACGGATATGCAGGCAATGGCGCAGAAGTACGGCACCAATTATTTTATGTGGACAGCTTATGTTGTTTCGCGCGAAAAACGTTCGTTTACAGTAATAAGAGCAATAAGCCTTGTGCTGTTGCCGATTGCTCCGCATACTGCATATCGTTTGGCAACGCGTTCAGAATCGGTTTCGTTCATTGCTATTGTGTATGATGTATCAACCGGAAAGCTTGTTTATTCGAGCAGTTCTGAAATGAGTAGTCAGCGAAACACCAAGAGCCGGATGCGCTTGAATGTTTATGATTTGATGCGTCAGATTTCTAACCCCAAAAAGTAATCAGCCATGAAACGATTTATTTTTCTCGCGATATTTTCTGCAACTGCTCTGTTGGCATCTGCACAAGGCAAAGGCGGCTATCTTGGTCACCGGATTATTATTCAGGCCGAAGGTTCGTACATGCCTTTCAATTTCAATTCAGCCACAGCTGTGGGTTTATTTACCGATGGTAAGTTCGCTTACAATTTTCAGTATGGTGGAGCTGTACATTGCATCATCAGCCGCCGAACACAGCTTGGTATTTCCTACAACCGATTCGGAATGGATGTTGGCCGCGATTACGACATGAACGGCACCAATACATTTTACGGAACGCATCTCGACGGACAAACCGGCTCTCTGCTGCTTCGCACGTTCAGAAAAGGCCGCGGCGGTATTGCCCCGATAGGTAAGTTTTGGGATGTAGAGCTTGTAGCTGCCCAAGCCAAATACAGAGATGATGTAACCAACGAACTTGATGTGCCGCTTTATGCCGCCAACATCAAGCCCGAACAGCAAACCGTTTTGCAACTGCAGTTTGCATTCGGCACACAAATGGTGTTTTGGGATCGTGTGGTTGCTAACACCGGCTTACGCGCCGCCGTTCCTTATACACTTAAAATCAGCGGCAACGATGATCCTGTTTTCTCCGCCGCCGACTTTCAGCGCGATTTCGGGATGCGCCGCGTGTTCTCTGTGTTTTTTGGAGTAGGGATTTTGCTTTAGGAATAGTGGCTTCGACAGGCTCAGCCACCGGTTGAATTTATAATAATTGCTCAGCCACCGGTTTCTAAAGCCCGGCAGCCTTAACTCGCAGCCTGCAGCCCCGCAGCCATAATCCGCAGCCCAGCAGCCAGAGCTTATTAGAGACGGCAAATGTGAGCAGAGCTAGTAATACTTATAACTCTGAATCGTAATGATGAAAGTATCGGTGATTAACGTAGTAATTCCAATTTTTTTATTTGCGATGCTGATAGGTTGTCAATCTCTAAAATCAATTAATGCACTACCACCCCCATCCCCAGACATACTGTATAGTGATCAGAAATGCTATTTTAATGGAAACCTTAGCCCTGAAGACCGAAGGAAGAAATTCCCTTTTCAGGCAGTTTCAGAAATAAGAATTGTATCCTTTGCCAAAAATTATGAGCAGCTACTATTCGATAAGGATTCCCTGCTAAAGACAGCTTTGTTTACAGACAATATTGTTCTGCAGCAAGAGCAAATTGATTCTCTTACGAATGTATTATTTAACTACAATTATTCACCTCAAACACAATTGTTTGAGCAAGTACAACTTGGTTGTTATGAACCACGTCATGCAATAGTTTTTCTCGGAAAGGAAAAGAAAGTAAAGTATTATTTGGAGTTATGTTTTCAATGTCGCGCATTTAAGAGCAATCTCCCTGATTCTACATGGGGTAATTTTTGCAGCGGCAAGTATGACCGAATAAAAGAATCATTTGCTTTTGCAGGAGTAAGCTATTTCGGCCCCGGTGATCCAAAATAAATAATATGTTGACCGAAGTAATTTGAGTTATCCATGCCTCCGGCCCCGCAGCCTGAGCTCGTCGCAGCCTGCTCAGATGGCCAGTTTATCCAACTCCGCTTTTATATTCCGAAACCACCACTGCTTCCATTTCGGTAAGCGCGGATAGTAACTCAATCCTTTGTCCAGAAACATTTTCCTGACCGATTTCGAGGCAATAGGCGGAAGGTCGGTGCGGAATAATGTATCTGCATACGCCAGAAATTCGCGTTCGTCGTGACTTTTTATCGGGAAGAAACGTGTGCGTTGTTCCACATGCAAAAGTTCGTGCGCGAGGATGCGTGTGAGTAATCCGAAATCGAAATTCTCAGCTAAAATTTCGGGACTAAGCTGGATTTCAATCGGCTTGTAGCTTCTGGCAATTGCATACGCATTGCGGATTTCAGGGGCAACAATAAACACAGCATGGTTGTAGCTGAGTCCAAGTTCATCGCACAATACGGCAACAGCCGCTTCCGGAGTTCCTGATTTCAGGTTGTTTCGGAAGCGGCTGCGAATAAGTTCAAAATCTTTTGCTGGCATTATTTCGACTCAGCTTCTTTTTCGGGAGCCGGTTTCTCAAGCTTTTTCGCTTTCAGCTTTTTGAATAACTCGTTGTAATATTTTTCCGTCTGATCTTTTTCTTTGCCTTTGCGTTTCATGCTGTAATCCACATAAACGACTTCACCGGTTTTCAGATCAAGCACCGCAACTTCATACTGGTAGCGTACTTGCGGAATGAAAAGTTTGTAAAGTGCCGGCGGGAAAATAACGCATGTTACTGTGTACAATACCGGACGCTGTATGCGTTTGCGTTTCGATGATTCGTTTGCTGTAAACATAACGTAGCGAACATTGTATTTCTGAGCAATTGAATCAGTTTCTTTTTTGTTGTTCAGTGTTTGTGTGTAGCGGTTGTTGCCGTGACGCAAGCGCTCAAAAAACCATTCGTTCAGCGTAGCCATATCCGCAAACGAATCAGTATCCAAGCTGTCCATTTCAAACGGCGATAGAATTGTAACCTGTACACCTTGTGCCGAAGCAGCGCTGCGAATAACGGTGCAAAGTTCAAGTACACCGTCTTCACTGGCTTTGAAGTCTTGCTCAATTTCTCGCTTTCCGCGTTTTTTCTGATTATACTTTTCGTATTCGGGAGCAACAATCAGCACCTTGTCGATTTCAAACCCAGAGTTTTTCTCGATCTCGTCTTCTGCTTTTCGCTCTTTCTTGCTCATTCCTCTACGTCTCAGCCATTCTGTTTCATCAACGCCATCCACAAACGATGTGCGCTGTGCGGTGTAATAGTTGAAGCGTTCTACAAACAAGGAATCTTTCAGCAAATCAACAAATGCGAATTTTACGAAACGTTCTTTTTCAGAGTTGAGTTTGAATTTGTCGAGACGCGAATATTTCGAATCACCAGTTTCGCCCATGTCTTTTGCCCGCTGAATCGAATCTTCACGAAGTTTTTGTTTCGCAATTTCAACTGATGTTGTTGAGAAAAAGCTGCGCGGAAGATTTTGCTTAAAGACAAGCATCGAGAACAAACTATCGCAAAGCTGACGCTGGAATTGATTGGTTGTATCAGCCCGATATAAATCCCAGTTATAAGTAAGCGTTAATACTGTGAGTTCATCTGGCTCCAGTTTATTGAACAGGTGAAACAACTGCTGCTGCTGTCCGGTCATTTTTTCCCAATCGGGCAGTCGGTAAAATCCGCCCGAGTTCAGGCGTGAGTAGCGTCCGCCGCGGTAGT
>CALRTD020000219.1:0-7195 GCA_943371015.1 Synechococcus sp. UW140
CGTTAGAAGATGTTGTGCGCTTGCGTGAAGAAATAAAGCAGGAACAAAATCGGCTCGAACAACTTCGTGCAACTGATCGTGCAGCAGCAGCAGCAGCCAACGAAATTCTCCAGAAAGAAAAACAGGAGCTTACCGGTTTACTGGCCAAACAAAATGAAGCCAACGAAAAACTACAGGAGCGGCTTCAGGAACAGCGCAAAGATCTTGAAGAACTGAACCAAAAACTGAAAAACGATTTTGAGTTATTAGCCAATAAAATTTTTGAAGAGAAATCGCAGAAATTCTCAACGCAGAATCGTGATCAGATTGATATATTATTGAAACCGCTTGGCGAAAAAATTGAAGCGTTTGAGAAGAAAGTAAATGATGTTTATGTAGCTGAAACTGCCGAACGCGCATCGCTCAAAGAACAGCTTCAGCAACTTCATCTGTTGAATCAGCAAATGTCTGTTGAAGCCGGAAACCTTACACGCGCGCTTAAAGGCGATTCTCAAAAACGCGGTACCTGGGGCGAATATATACTTACAAGCATTCTCGAAAAATCGGGCTTAGTTGCTGATCGCGAATATAAACTGCAGCAAAGCATCACCACAGAAGAAAATCAGCGTCAGCGCCCTGATGTCATTATTTATTTGCCCGATAACAAACACCTTGTTATTGATTCAAAAGTTTCGCTGGTTGCTTACGAACGTTTTTCATCAGCAGAAACAGATGAAGAACGGATGATTGCACTGAAAGAGCACGTTGCTGCTGTTCGCCGGCACATTACAGAGTTGAACGCAAAAGATTATCAGCAGCTCTACTCACTCAACAGTCTCGATTTTGTTTTGCTCTTTATGCCGGTTGAACCTGCATTTGCAGCAGCGCTTCAGGGGGATGCGGATCTGTTCACCACGGCTTTCGATAAAAATATTGTACTTGTAAGTCCGTCAACCCTGCTTGCCACATTACGTACAGTAGCCAGTATCTGGCGGCAAGAAAATCAGAACCGCAATGCACTGGAAATTGCCCGGCAAAGCGGAAAGCTGTATGAAAAGTTTGTTGGTTTTACGGAGGACTTACGCAAAATTGGCAAGAAACTCGAAGAGGCACAAGTTGCGCATCAGGATGCGTTTAACAAACTGAGTACAGGCCGAGGAAATTTGGTTACCAGTACCGAGAAACTGAAAAAACTTGGCGCAAAAACAACCAAAACATTAGCTGCAGATCTTACAACAGACGAACCCGATGAAGAACAGGAGGATGAAGCATGAGGCTGCGTTTTCTTGTTGCATTGCTTGGTTCGGCAGCGTTGTTGTTTTTGTGGACTTGCAGCTCAGGCATTCCGGCTGTATCGCGTCAGAATCAGGCAGGTTTTTATGATCCGCAGGCTGAACTGCTTCGTGCAGATTTTGTAATGCACAACGAATCGCAGGCAACCTCAAGGCTGTACTTTCGGGTGAATGCATCGCAACTGCTGTACACACGTCCGCTCAATTCCAATGTTTATACGGCGAAATTATTGCTAAGCTATATCCTTCATCCGCGCAATGCACAAACAACAATTGCCGACAGCGGTCATGTTGTGCTAACCGATGAAGGAACACCCGGCGAAAACAAACTCCTCTCCGGCTCCATTGCCATGCGCATCAAACAGCCCGGACAATATACTGTAGAAGTGAGTTTGCGTGATCTGAATAAGATGACCGTGCGTTCAGAACTTCTGTTTCTGGATCAGGAATCGAAAGATGCTGCGCAGCAGTTTTTGCTGATTACGCAAGAGGCAACTGTTCCGCTGTTCCGTTCATATACCGATACCAGTGAACAGTTGCAACTCCGATGCCCGAAGGGCGCGAAGCGTATTCAGGTACGGCGCTACAATGCGGTTACCGGCCCCGCTGCTCCTCCGTTTCTGATTACTGCTGCACCCGAAACCTCAAAGCCCGACAGTACATGGTGGCTTGAAACCGACAGTGTGCTTGCTTTTCGTGCAGCGCGTACAGGCCGCTATTCGTTTCATACATCCGAAATTTCAAAAACGGGCTTTGTGCTTACGTGTATGCAGCGCGGTTATCCGCTTGTGCGCAAAGTGCAGCAACTGATTGATCCGCTGCGCTACCTTACCCAGCGCGAAGAATTTGCCAAACTTTCAAGCGATACTGCTCCCAAAAAAGCAGTTGATAAATTCTGGCTCGACCGCGCCGGCAGCGAAGAACGGGCGCGTGAAGTAATCAGGCGTTTTTATCAGCGTGTTGAACAAACGAATTTGCTGTTCACAACCGATCGCGAAGGCTGGCAAACCGATCGCGGAATGACATACCTGATTTTCGGGCAACCGCAAAGTGTTTATCGTTTTCCGGCTTACGAAGTTTGGTATTACGGAAACGATTCGGGCAATTCAAACACACTTTCTTTTACGTTCCTGCTCTACACCGAAAACGGAGTGACCGATTTTCTGCTTGAACGAAATCTCAGTTACAAAATAAACTGGCTTGCTGCTGTGGATGCATGGCGGCAGGGACAGGTTTACACCGCACGATAATGCAAAGAAACCACCAACGCCGGCACTTCGATGATGATTCGCACAATGAAGGTGCGCTGATTTACGGAATTCACGCCATTACCGAAGCTATTCTTGCCGGGCGCGACATTGATAAAATGTTTATGCAGGACGGATTGCGCGGCGATCTGATTTCAGAACTGAAACAATTGCTGCGTGAAAAAGGAGTACTGTACAAAACTGTTCCGCCCGAAAAAATACAGCGATTAGTTGGCTCAAAAAATCACCAGGGCGTTGCAGCATTTCTCTCGCCGGTTGGATTTCAGAAAATTGAAGATGTGTTACCGGCGATTTTCGAATCAGGGCGTGTACCCTTGCTGCTTATGCTTGACCGTGTTACTGATGTGCGGAATTTTGGCGCAATAGCACGTACAGCAGAATGCGCCGGTGTTGATGCATTAATCGTTCCGTCGCGCGGGGCTGCACAGGTAAATGCTGATTCAGTAAAAACTTCAGCAGGTGCTTTGCACAAACTTCCGCTTTGCCGCGAAGACAATTTAAAAGACACACTGGATTACCTGAAAGCATCAGGTGTGCGCATTGCAGCCTGCACCGAAAAGGGCAGCACCGATCATCATGTTACTGATCTGAGCGGCCCGCTTTGCGTGATCATGGGTTCGGAAGAAGATGGAATTTCAGGCGAGTACCTGAAGCGTTCTGATGTACGCGTTAAAATTCCGATGCGCGGCACAATCAGTTCACTCAATGTATCGGTGGCAACGGGAATTGTTTTGTTTGAAGTCTTGCGTCAGCGCACCATTACTGCATAAAAATGAAAGCTGTTTACCGCGATCTGCTTATTATTCTGCTCCTTGTTTTTGCCACGCGTGTACCATTTATTTTTGATGGTTACGGTGTAGAAGAAGACTCGTGGGGACTTGTGGTAAATGCGCACGAAATGCACGAGAGCGGTGAGTATCGCGCTTCACGCTTTCCGGGTCATCCGGTTCAGGAGTATGTGTACAGCTTTGCGCACACAGCACCGGCATGGGTTTGGAACCTGATGAGTACAGTAATGAGTGCGGCCGCAGTGGTGTTTTTTCATCTTGCATTGCGTAAAATGAAACTGAACACTGCGTGGCCGGTAACACTTATGCTGAGTTTTACACCTGTGTTTTTTCTTGCAGGTACCTATACAATTGATTATGCGTGGACACTTGCCTTTGTTACCGGCTCGTTCTGGCTGCTTTGCGAAAGGAAATACTGGCTCAGCGGAATTTTACTTGGCTTTGCAGTAGGTTGCCGCATTACAACCGGGATGTTTGTTTTGCCCTGGCTGCTTTTGCTCTGGAATCGGATGGATCCGGCCGGAAGCATAAAACTCTGGTTGCGGATTGCTGTGCCGGCTACCGTTATCGGCATGCTTTGGTTTGTGCCGGCTTATCTGGTTTACGGCCGTGCATTTTTCGATTACAGCGATCAGTTTCCATATCCTCCGCTGGCCAAAGTGATCTACAAAGCCAGTATCGGCGTGTTTGGATTGGCCGGAATTGCAGGGCTTTTATATACGGCAGTTGCCGGTTTCAGAAATTTCCGCCGCGGCCATGTGCAGGGTACAGTGCTGTTTACGGAGCGTCAATTGCTGTATGCCTGCACGGTTATTGTTGTGCTGCACATTGTATCGTACTTGCGGCTGCCTCAAAAGGCCGGCTACATGCTGCCTATGGTACCGTGGTTGCTGCTTGCCGGCGGAATGCTGCTTACTGTAAAGCAAAGCCGCATTGCTGCCGCATTGTTCATTATTGCACCATTTTTATTCAGTATCAACCTTACCGATCCGATGCGCGGTTCAGAAGCATCGGCAATGGCGATAACGTTTGAAGCTGCCGGACAAGAAATTTTTCTTGATCCGCTTAGCGGTCCTGCTCAGTCTGAACGCTCAAAGCGGCTCAACAAAATGGCTTACTGCAACCGCGTTATGGCGGCTACCGATACGCTTACCTCACCTGCTCTGCTCATTTGCGGCTGGTGGTATAATGAACTCATTACAGAACATTATACACGGCCAAAATCTGAAATGGTAAGCTACCGTTTCTATGAAAATTGTGAAGTTCTCGACAGTGCACGCAGAGCCGGTGCCCGGATTTATTATCTTTCTGAACAGAATTTATATAACGATCAAATGTTCGGGCAGCAATGTACCGATAGTCTTGCACAACCATTTCCTGTAAACTGATATGAAACCTGCACCAGATACAAGAAAACATCAAGGATTGATTACCTCAGGAGTAATCATTGCATCATTGATGCTGTTGTTTGTTTTAGGCTCAGCTGCATTTACTTCTATAAAAATCAAGACAAGAAAAATGCAGCAGGATCTGCAGGAAGTAATGGAGGACATCAGCTTGGATAACTACGATACAGTCTATTCACCACCTGATCGAGTTCTTGATTATTCAATGGTTTATACCGAGCAAACAATTACTGATGTGCGTGAAAGAAATATCAGTGAATTTAATTCAGTTAAGGATAAACTCACGTTAAATAAAAATAATGCTGCGCTTAGAAAACTCATTGATTTTGAAAATAACACAAACCTGCTTTGTGCTAAAATCAGAGTGCTGCGCCAACAATTAAATGATACCATCGTTAAAACCGGTGATTATGGTAATTCAGCATTGAGCATTGCTTTTTTTAATACAGACAACCGTACAGACAATTTACTAAACGATATAAAAAATCACCGCGATATCTCTTTGCGGGATGCCACTCCGTTTAGTTTTCCCGATCAACTTACATCAGCCAAAGAATCGCTGCCGCTTAACGACGGAACTGGTAAAAGTCCTATCGGCTATTGGGACGAGACCCGTTTTTATGATACGCCCGAAAAAGCAGCTCAATATCTTATCGAACTGGAACTTGCTTTACGGTATTTTGAATTTGATGTTATCACCTGCTACAATAATTAGTCAGCATACGAGTCACCCCGTTTTTTCCGGCATTCATCTGCTATTTTCAGCCATTCAGGCAAATAACCTGAAATAAGTGATCAAAACCGTTATTTTCGCCTTTGTCATTATTTAAGGGGGAAAATAATCATGAAAAAAATTATGCTTGTTGCAGGTTTGGCTTTTGTTTCAGTCAATCTTGCAGCGCAAACAGACCGTCAGGATAAAGGCAGTTTAAAGCCTTATTCAAATCCTTTCTTCACTCAGATCAAACAAAAGCTTGGCGATTTTAACACCAAGCCGAAAGAGGAAGAAAAACGCTTTCTAATGGACTATACAGGCATTGACGTGCCAAAGTCCATGAGCGAATTTAAAACCGTTTACTCAACACCAGCTATTTCGCAGGGAACAACAAACACCTGCTGGTGCTTCTCAACACTTTCGTACATCGAAACAGAAGTAAACCGAATTTCAAAACAGGAAATCAGACTGTCGCAGTCGTATATCGTTTACTGGGAATATGTGGAGAAAGCAAAAGAGTTTACACGCACACGCGGCACAACATTTATCGGCGAGGGTTCAGAATCAAATGCCGTTACACGTATGATGAAGATGTACGGACTTGTTCCTTACGATTCATATACCGGTCTCAAACCCAATCAGCCTTTTTACGATCACGTTACCTTGTTTGATGAAATCAAGAAGTATCTCGACAATGTAAAGGCCAGCGGAAACTGGAACGAAGAGCAGATCATCAGCACGGTGAAATCAATCCTTAAATTTCACATGGGTGAACCGCCCACAACGGTTACTGTTGGAGGAAAAACACTCACGCCCAAACAATACATGGCAGATGTAGCCAAAATAAATCCCGACGACTATATCGAATTTATGTCGCTGCTGGAAGCACCTTACTACACAAAAGCAGAATACAAAGTACCCGACAACTGGTGGCATTCTGCCGATTACCACAACGTACCGCTTGATGTTTGGATGAACATTATCAAAACCGGGATCAAGAATGGCTACAGCGTGGCAATTGGCGGTGATGTTAGTGAAGGTGGTATTAATCCGCAATTAGGTGTTGCAATGATTCCGTCGTATGATATTCCATCGAAAAATATTGATGAGAATGCCCGTCAGTTCCGTTTCAGCAATGGTACAACTACAGACGATCATGGCGTTCATTTAATGGGCTGGTGTGAAAAACCGAACGGAACCTGGTTCCTGATCAAAGATTCGGGCAGCAGCAGCCGCAACAATCCGCAGAATCCGGGATATTTTTATTATCACGAAGACTATGTGAAACTCAAAATGATGACATTCACTATTCACAAAGATGCCGTGAAAGAAATCATGACAAAGTTTCCGGCTGCAAAGTAGCCGTTCCGATATCAATCAACAGCAATGGCGGGAAAATCATCCCGCCATTGTTGTTTTTTAGTCAGGGCATCTATGCACTTACTCAATATATTTGCAGTATGAAACAGTTATTCGGATTTCTGTTTGCAGTCTTGCTTAGCTGCGGCTGTAATTCATATTCTGATCTTGATGATTTTACCTGGATGCTTGGCAGTTGGAGTCATTCCGATGAAAAAAACGGAGTTGACTTTCACGAACACTGGAACAAGGCCAGCGCAAACAGTTTTACCGGAACAGGTGTTGCCGTTGATTTTAACGGAGATACATTATTCAAAGAAACACTCAAGCTCGAATTGATTGACGGAGTTCCTTATTATGTTGCAACTGTTCCCAAAAATCCGGGGCC
>CALRTD020000220.1:0-7162 GCA_943371015.1 Synechococcus sp. UW140
TGATACAAAAACAAATACGTCCCCGCACTATTTGCGGGGACGTTTTTACTTACCGGATATTCAATTAGTCGGTAATGATCATTTTGCGGCTGGCGGCTTCTTTGCCGTCGAGCACGAGCATGTAGATGTAGATGCCGGGGCCAAACTCATTGGCAGCAATTTGCATGTTGCCGTCGCCGCTGCCGTTGATACCGTAGCTGCGGAGTTGTTTGCCGGTAAGATCATATACATTGATTTGTGCTGTGCTTACACCTGCCGGTACTGAGTAGCTGATGGTTGTAGCTACGTTAAACGGATTCGGTGCATTCTGGTCGAGACGTGCGCCCTGAATGCCAACACCGTTTACACCAGCCGGGTTGAGCAGATTGTCGGTGCCCGGACGTGAAGCAGAAATTACATTGCGGAGCGAATCAATTTGACCTTGCTGCGCTTTGATACCTTCAACCAACAGCGGAATGATGGCATCGTAGTTCACCTGATAGGTTCCGGTTGCGTCTTTGGTTACTGCTTCGGGAACTACTTTTTCGAGTTCCTGAGCAATGAAACCAATTTGTGTACCCTGCGGCAAAGCCATTGTTTCGTTCTGACGGAACGAGTAGGTTGTGCCGCGGAGCTGCATCACTTTTGCAAGCGGATTTTCGATGGTTTCAATGTTCTGCTTCAAGCGAGCATCTGAAAATGCCCAGTAACCTGAAGCGCGAACACCGCCGTTTACATCAAGGAAAATGGGTGCTGTAAGTCCTGAGTTCGGACCAAGGTTAAATGTACCAATGTCAACCGGTGTGGCGGTGTTGATACCCATGCGGCCGTTGGCCAGAATGGTTGCCACTTCTTTCAGGTTGTTTGAGTTGTTTTGCGGCTGGTTGTTGCGGAAGTTGAAGGTAAGGCGATCCTGTGTGTTTGTAGCGTTGGCTACGAGGCCGCTGTACTGCAAATCCTGCCAGGTGATTTGTGCCTGGTTGCCGTTCACCTGTGCATTGAATCCGGCATCGCCGTTTTGTGCACGCAAACCTGTAATGTTGTTGCCGGCTACAGTGCTGTTGCCTTCTTGTCCGATAGACGAGAAAGTAGCACCTACCGGGTTAGCAAAACTTCCGTTAGTAAGCACGGTTATTGCACGGAAAGTAGCGTCGCTGGCTGCCGGTGTTGCATCCACAAGCATAGCTACAGTGCCCGGATCAGCATTTACGCCCACACGTCCGCCGGGTGCAAATACCATCAGGTTTTTATCGGTCGGAATACCGGTTGCGCTGTTGATAAAGGTGTTGCGTATAAACATGCGCTGCGCCGGATCAGGTGCTGCGGTGTTGGTTCCGAAATTGATAATCAGATCAGGATTGGTAGTGATCGGATTCTGAATCAGGCTGAATGTAGCAAGGCGCGACTGACGCACCACAGCCATGCCGTATGTGCTGCTGATGGGCATTGATGCTGAACCAGCCACACCAAGAGCAATCCACTGATCAGAAGCGGTAAAATCACCGAAAGTACCAGACTGTGTTTGTGCAATTTGTCCGCCGCTTACGTCAAACAAGGCTTGCGGTTTTGGTGTGTTGATACCTACGCGGTGAAGGTAAGCTGCTGTAAACAGACGATTTCCTTCAAATTCAGTATCAATCCAGAAAGCGTCAATTTTTTCTTCTGCAGCAACACCAATTACGTGACCAATTTCACGTTTCGCGAAAGCAACAGATGAAGCTGTTATGCCAAATTCAACACGACCATTGATAATATCAGTACGGATACCAATACCGCTGTTGGAAAATCCAGTGCCGAATACCTGAAATGAATTGGCTACATCAAGACGTGCAGCAGGTGTTGTTGTGCCGATTCCGATAAATCCGTTGCTGGCAAGGATACGTGCACGTTCGATGTTGTTGGTTCGGAAAGTAAGATCAAAATTATTTGACGAACCAAGAAATTGTGTTCCGTTCAGAATGTTGGTTGCCTGCGTTGCTTGCGCATTCAATTTGCTTCCAAATGCTGTCATTGCTGCAAACGCTGCAAACACTGCGGTTCTGCGAAGTGTTGTGTAAGGGACTTTCATTTTGATTAGCGTTTAGTGAAATATTGATTTGATTTGCATGTTAACGGAATTCGCGACTTCCGCTAACCTGTTCTAAACCAACAACAGGTAAAAAGGTGCAGATCTGTTAATTACTTTTTTGACTACAATGCAGATTAAATGCCGTTTATTGTCGGCTATAAAGTGTTCAATAGACTCAAAAACAATAATTTGGGAATCTGTTAATAACTAAATAATCGCAAAGCTAAACAAAGCAAAAACGCCGGCAATTTGCCGGCGTTTTTAGCTGAAAATAAATATGTTGTAACTATGATTACTTTTTTTCTACCATTTTGGGAACTTTAAAATAGTCGGAATCTTTTTTGGGAGCATTGCCCAAAACGGCTTCCTGCTGCAGTGGTGCTTTGATCACATCATCACGCAGATTATTTGTTTCTTCGGTCATGTAAATAAGCGGCTGAACATCATCGGTATTGAGTTCGTTGAGCTTATCTACAAAGCCGAGCATGCGGTTCATATCATTAATCATAGCCTGTTCACCAGCCTCATCAAATTCGAGTCGGGCAAGGTGAGCTACGTGCTTTACGGTTGTGCTGTCGATGTTCATTGTTGTTTGAGCGTTTCGGCGATGGTATTTCGCACCTGATGCCGCAAATTTACCAAATCTTCTTCGGTCATGCCCTTTGTGGGCACAGGTTTATGTACAGTAACCCGTGCCAGTCCCGGCCGGCCGTATGATTTAAAGAAGCCGCCGTTTTGCAGCAGTGTCCAGTTATTGTGAAATGTAATAGGAACAACGGGCACCTGATGTTCGATAGCCATTTTAAAAGCGCCGTTTTTAAAGGGTTTCAGTTGGGCTTTCGATTCAATAGTGCCTTCGGGGTAAATAAACACGCTTTGTCCGGCAGCTAATTTTTCGCCGGCTTGTGTAAATGCTTTGTACGATCCGCTGCGACTTTTACGGTCAACATAAATGTTCATACCGGCACGGCCGCCGCGCTCACGGAAGAAAATGCGAAGCAGCGGAGCTTTGTCGATTTCCAGTTTGCCCATATACACAAAGTAGTGCGGGATAACGATATAGCTCACCACAATATCCAGATATGACGCGTGATTGGCTACATACACGCACGGCGAGCCGTCGTGAGCAGGTGTTTCGCGGGTGGTGGTTAGTGAAATGCCCGGAATATGCAGCACCCAGCGCGCCCAGAACCGCATCAGCGCAAATGCTTTCGGGTACCAGCGCTCACGGGCAAGCAAAACCAGAAATGCCGGATACAGCAAAATCATACTGAATACGAAATTCAGTATGAAGAAGATTTTCCAGAGCGCCCGGGGGAGAATACCGATGTAATGACGGAGCATATTACCGGTAAAGGTACGAAGTTTTAAGGGTAGCGTAAGATGCCTGTTGTGGCTGGTTTCCGAGTTTTTACAGCGTGTAAAAACTTCACAGCGTAGTTTTTGAATTGTTTGAGTGCATGCAAAAGGGATGATTGCCCGAAGACAATCACCCCTCTTTTACAATGGTAATTCTGTACACTTACCAGTACAGGCATCATCCTCATTGATAAGCCTTTTTTGATTAATTGTCAGGCGTAAGCACCCCGTTGATATTGGAAATTGTCTGACTTACCGGAAGATGGGTAATATCAAGTTGCGACTGCTGCCAGGTGCCGTCTGCTTTCTGGCAATTGGCGCTAAGAATAACTTTGCAATCTTGGCTGGTCAGCAGGTAACTTCCTCCCGGGAGGTAGCCGTTGGGTGAAGGAGATGAATTTCCTTGTACAAGCACGCCATTCATGTTGGCAAGATCCGCCACAGCCACGTTGGTAAGATCAAAACTGGCTGGTACCCACGACTGATCTATTTTCTGAGCAAGGCATTGCAGTGTTGATGTGATTCCGGTGCTTGTAAATTTATAGCTGCCGTTAGGAACAAAAGGCATTGCGGCTTGTGCCAAAGCAATTGCCCCAGTAAAGGTTGGATTCACATCTTCTTCCTGCCCGTTTTTCCCGTGATCGTTGTCGAGGCGCCAGCTGAACATGCCTTTGTATCCTTTACCTACTGCATACTGCGTCCAGGTTGTAATGTTGCTGAATGATGTTTGTACATCCGAGTTTTCGGTGCAGATTCCGCCCATCAGAATGTTAACGTTTATGCCAGCCGAAATCCAGAGTGAGTCATCGCTGGGAGTACCCGATGATGAATAGTTCTGAAATTCCAATGCTTCGACATATTGGTTAAACACGGTTACGGCATCATTACCGTAAAGTTGAACAGGTCCGCTTCCGGGCCACGGCACAGAAATAGCAATGCCGAGTCCCGCTGCCTGAAAAGAAGGCCCGAGTTGTGTTACAAATTTCGGAACAGATGCCATTACGTCAAACTCCTCTGCATCAATAGAAATTCCACGATAGCCGTTTGCCAGCAACCAGGAAACCATATTGGTGGTTGATCGGTTATTGTTACTGATATTATCAGCAACCGCATCAAGAATTCCGGTGCTGCCAAGTCCGGCATATATTTTTACACTCGGGGCCTGCTGTGCAATCTGACTTAACACCTGCGCAGCGAGCGGTCCCATTTGTATGGAGTAGCCGCCTGTTGGTATGCTTACCAAACTGCCGAATGCTAGATTGTAGCGGGTTGCATAAAATAGAGGCACCGTTTTATTTACCAGATTGTTGAGTCCGGTTTGGTTCCATGTGTCGTACCAGGTAACGAGTTCGAAGTTGTTCATGACAGAGAAATTAGTGGTTGATTGTTGTTGAAATTGATTTTTGGAATAGTTTATTGGTGTGATCGTCTGTTATTCAAATGTGATTTCTGAACTTGTATATGGCTATTGATGTGCATCACAAAAATGGAATATGGTTTTTAAATTCATTAGCGTGTATTGCACTGATTTCTAAAACCAGATAGAAATAACTGTTTACTTGTAAATAGGGGGTATTTCTACTTATTTTTTATTCATTGCCTATGGTATTCAACGCAAATTGATTGATACAATTTTAGATTTGAAGCCATACTTCAGACTTAACCTATAAAATCAACAATTATGAAAACATTCCAAAACATCAAAAAGGCTTTTGTATTCGGCTGTCTTATCTTTCCATTCTGGTCTTGTAACAGTAACCCTGGTGATACAGAATCGGATATACCGGTTACCGCTTCGTTGCAGCCCGCACCTCTCGAATTGCTTACAATGGATTCAGTACCTTTAGTTGAGGCAAAAATCAATATTGAAGCGTATAATGACTCAACGTTGAATATCCTAGGTCAGAATCCGATCAGAGCTTTTACTGTAAATGCCGCTGATTTACTTCAGGTTCTTGGATTCAGTCCAAGTGATGTTCGCAAGGCTAAGTCAACATTTGCTCGAGTATATATTGGACTGGATAGCGCTAAGAATTTCAAGTTGTACTTTGTGCCAGTTGATTCAAGATGTAATGATATGTGTATAGTGGATAGTATGCAACACAAGTTTGTATATGATCTGAATGTGCCTTGCCCGAAAACATGTGGATTTAACAGTTTGTTTTATACCAATTTTATTGGTTGTGACAGCTGCAATAATAGTTCGCCGTGCAGATAGTGTTCATTTTATTTATTCGCTTGTATTGAAATAGCTGCGTAATGAATATTTCCAAAATCATATTGGTTGTATCGCTTATTCCGGTTTTTACAGCTGGTATTTACGCGGCGATAATTTATAAATCGCTTCGAGACGAGTTACGGGCTTTTGCCTGGTTTTTATTTATTGGTGGTATTCTGCATCTTGTCTCTTTAATACTATGGTTTAATGTATTGAATAATATGCCTGTGCTTCATGTACTTGTACCGGCAACAGTTTTATTACTTATCCGTTATTATCAGATTGTGATGCGAGGGTATCTTCAGCCGCAGATTTTACAAATTACTGCCATTGTATTTTTGCTGTTTAGTATGCTGAACAGTCTTTTTTTACAACCAATCGATAGTTTCAATTCGTATGCACTGACCTTGGAAAGTGTATTGTTAATTATTCTTTCACTCGCAACATTTCTACTGCTGTTAAATAAAACAGTATCTGAAGAAAAGTTAACAACAACGAAAAGTGTACGATGGATTAATTCAGGTATATTTATTTATCACTCCAGTGCATTGCTTATTTTTTATTTTAGTAATGTAGTGAGCAGCAGATATTCTGATATGTTTAATATATATACATGGATTATGCATGCTTTTTTATCGGTAGTCATGTATTCATGTTTTATCATTGCATTATGGAATCGCCCGAAGAACTGAGTTTACTGCAAATCCTGCTTCCTCTGGTTGGAGTTATTTTTCTGATTGCTACCGGCGTTGTATTGATTAATCAGCAATTCCGTAAAAATTTACTCAGTCAGAAACTGGCTCAGGAACGTTTACGAAGCGAAAATCAGCAGGAGTTGCTGCGCACAACTATTCGTGTGCAGGAAGACGAACGCAGACGCATTGCACAGGATCTTCATGATGAACTTGGAGCAACCCTGTCAATTACACGTATGCACCTGCTGCAACTGCGCAAAAACGCAGTACATCAGGAGGCAATTGAGAATATTCGTTCGTTGCTCGATTCCGGAATTGAAAAGATGCGGCGTATCTGTTATGAAATTATGCCGCCGCAACTTGTGACTTTTGGACTGACAGAGGCGCTGGAAGACGCCGCAGATCAGATCAGCCAGTCTGGACACATTACCATTGAACTAGATATTTCCGATCTTTTTCGTGAACCCGGCTGGAACACAAAGCTCGGATTGTATCGTGTTATCATGGAGCTGATAAATAATACATTGAAACACAGCGGCGCAAAAACCATTCAACTACAAATAGATCAAAAAGATAATTTTATATGTATTTCTTATACTGATGATGGTACAGGACTGAAAGAAAGTAGGATCGGTATAGGACTCGGAATGATGGGTATTGAAGGGAGAATACAGGCATTGAACGGTTCTTTCAACTTTGGGAATAGGGATCAAGGAGGGTTTTACATGAATATTCGTGTACCTGCTTCTGAGTAAAATAGTGGCTGCTAACTGCGTAAACATGAACGTGAATCAGAAAATCCGTGTCGGGCTGGTAGAAGACCAGTTCCTTTTTCGTCAGGGT
>CALRTD020000221.1:0-7143 GCA_943371015.1 Synechococcus sp. UW140
CTTTGGCCACTTTCTGTACTTCTTCGTGCGATACTTCTACAATTTTACCCGGCACACCAAGATCAGTAATTACTGAAATACCGAAGCAGGGTAAATTCATGTGTCGGGCTGTAATTACTTCGGGCACTGTGCTCATGCCTACGGTATCGCCGCCAATAATGCGTACGTATTTATATTCGGCAGGTGTTTCAAAAGTTGGACCGCTGAGTCCTACATACACCCCTTCCTGCACTTTTATGTTCAGTTGTGCGGCCACTGCTTTTGCTTTTGCCAGCAATGCATGGTCGTATGCTTCGCTCATATCGGGGAAACGCGGACCGAAACGCTCGTCGTTTTTTCCGGTAAGCGGATGCGCAGGGAATAGGTTGATGTGATCGTTGATGAGCATGAGATCGCCCACTTCAAAATCAGGATTCACCCCGCCGCTGGCATTGGAAAGAAAAAGGGTGTGAATGCCAAGAAACTTGAGCACACGCACCGGAAAAACAACCTGCTGCATGCTGTAGCCTTCGTAATAGTGAAAGCGCCCCTGCATAGCTACAATGCGTTTGCCGCCCAGCATACCAAAAATAAGTTTGCCCGAATGGCCTTCTACAGTGGACACCGGAAAATCGGGAATGCTTTCATAAGGCAGTGTGTATTGGATTTCAATTTCATGCACAAGGCCGCCGAGACCTGTGCCAAGAATGATTCCAATTTCCGGGGCAAAATTGCCTGTCTGCGTTTTAATATGGTTTACGCTGCTGATGATACGATCGTACATAATCTGTTATTTGCTGATTGAAGTTTTCTGCATCCTTATCATGAAACGCCACTTCAATGGGAATGTAAAACACCGGCAGTCCTTCAACTGCTGCCATTAGTTCGGGGCGGAGCAAACGCATTGCGTCTTTTTCGGTAGTAAGAATGAGTTTATTTTCTGTTTGGAGATTCTCGTACAAGTTACGCAGCCTCTGCAAATCTGCAACAGTGTAGGCATGGTGATCGGCAAAGTGGAGTGTAACGAGTTCCTTCACTTTGCCGCGAAGTTCATATTCAAGTACCGATGCATTGGCAATTCCGGTAAGCAGCACAATGCTGTAGCCGCGTTCAAAATAGTATTCTTTACTGAGCAGCGGCTTTCCGGGTTTGCTGCCAAAAGGCACAAGTTCGCCGTAGCGGATGGTCGAAAAATAAATCTTCTGCCAGGCTCCGGCATTTATTTCGCGCATAATCCGCTTGCGCTCAAGCGGCGAAAACATGGCGGGCGTTTTTGTAACAATAATAATATCGGCACGCTTCATGCCGGCTTTTGATTCGCGCAGCATTCCGGTAGGCAGCAGTTGATCCTGATAAAAAGGCCGGTTGTAATCCGTCAGCAAAATCTGCAGTCCGGGTTTAATGCGGCGGTGCTGAAAAACATCATCAAGCACAATGGTGTGCAGCTCTGCAAATTTTTCTTTGAGTTGCTTCACACCGTGCACGCGGCGGGCATCAACGGCTACCGGCACGGTTTCCGGAAAGCGGCGGCGAAACTGCATCGGTTCATCACCAATCTGCGCCGCATCTGAATCCGAATCGGCCAAAATAAAACCGCGTGTCGATCGTCCGTAGCCTCGGCTCAGTGTAGCCACTTTCCAGTTCTGCATCAGCAGCCGAACTAAATACTCCACATGCGGTGTTTTGCCTGTGCCGCCGGCTGTAAGATTGCCAACACCAATCAGCGCAATCTCTGAGAAAGTCACCGATTTCAGCAGCCCGGCATCAAACAACCGGTTACGCAACCAAACGGCAAAACCGTACAGCAGAGAAACTGGCCACAGCAAAATTCGGAGAATTTTCACGGGGGCGAAAATACGATTTTTTGGATGCTAAAAGCTGACTTGTCTTTGCTTCCGATCTATTGTTTTTACTCAGTTCACACTGAATTATTATTCGCAATACTCAAAAATCTCTACACTGTAGAGAGAATTTGACAGAAGAGAAAGTTATGCTTCAGCAGTATGCAATCATCAATCTTCAAGCAAGCCTTTCAGCAAACTTTCCAGCCGGTCTTTCGGTGGTAAATAGAGCTGATATTTGGCTAGCAGAATTTGATTGGTGATTCCTTCCATGGCGTACTGAACCAACACATTGTTTTTGCTAGCACCTAATACAATTCCTATCGGCGTATTGTCATCGTCTGCGGCTTCTTCACGCTTAAAATAGTTTAAATACAAATTCATTTGGCCTATATCCTGATGGTCGATTTCACCTCGTTTTAAATCAATCAAGACAAAGCATTTGAGAATACGATGATAAAACAACAGATCAACATAAAAATGCCGGTTTGAAATACTCATTCTGTATTGGCGGGCAATAAAGGCAAAGCCCTTACCCATTTCCATGATAAACTGCTGGAGATGCGAAATAATCTTGTCTTCCAGTTCGCTTTCATGATAGTGATTGGCTTCATGGATATTGAGAAATTCAAGCACAAAGGGATCCTTTATTAAGTCGGACGGATGCTCAATTTTGTGTCCTTCATTCGATAATTTGAAAACTTCAGTTTTTCCCTTTTGCAAAGCTAACCTGTGAAAAAGCATGCTTTTCATGTTTCGCTTCAATTCGCGAACACTCCAGCGTTCTTTCTCGCTTTGCTTTGTATAAAAAACCAGTTCAAGATCGCTTTCAGCTTTTAATATCTCCGTATAATGACTCCACGACAATTCAAAAAATCCAGACGGTGTCTGGATTTTTTCAAATCTCACATAAAACTGTCTGATTTGAAATAAGTTAGACCTGCTAAAGCCCTTGCCATACGCAAACGAAAGATCTTTTGAAAGCCGATCCAGTAATTGGCTTCCGTATTCGGCTTTTATCTTTCCTTTTTGCTCAAATTCTACTATGTAGCGACCGATTTCCCAATTGGTGCGCACTAAAACCTGATTGACCTGATAAATTGCTTTTTCACGTCCTTCGTGAACAGCGTTACCAATATTTTTTACAAGTGTTTTGTACTGTGATGCTGCAATTTTCATGTGAATAAATAAAGTTCATATAACCAAAAATAATGAGGGCAAAAATAGCATCGCAGATATCCGAGATGGGAAAAGAAATATCAACAGACGATCAAGCGCCTGATTACTTGTCAATTACACAAAAAAAACATCAATTAATTGCAATAAATCGAAAAATAATTGATCCGAAAAAATAAATAACACCCAAGAACTACTCACCGGTTATCACTAATCGCCCTGAATAAACCTGCATCGAAGTAACTACCCGAAAACAATAAACGCCGGGCGTCAGATTTTCGTTCCGAAACTCGATTTGTGTCCCGCTCACCCGCTCTGTATGCACACAAGATCCGTCGAATGCATAGACATTGAAAACTGCTCGCGAAACCGACTCCGGCAATCGAATCTGTGTTTGTGTGGTGAAAGGTTGAGGATAAACCGCCACTTTCTCGCGTTCAGCAATCTGCTGCTGAATACCGAGCTGCAAATCGCAACTGCCCGTCTGAGTCACAGGCCAGATTCCATTACCATTCATACTATAGCATCGCAGATAATGATAGCCCGATAATAACAACGGATATATGCTTTCGATTAAACCACCTGTACTTCCAATTCCTTCAAATAGAGTATCATCTCCTAAGCCTCCCTGTAATGCAAAACTCCGCATATATCCGTTGGGCGTTAAAAAACTATCTATCGAGACCACTGTATATACGAGTCCGGAAATTTGTGCCGGATTATTGGTATAGGTTTGAGGTAGTGTATCACCTAAAGAAAGATTAAAATCATACAGGAGATACTCAGCGGTATCAGCCGGAAAACGAACAAACATTTGTCGGTTATCAGATCTTAGAAAAAAAGTAGGCTGCGGATAAATAGTTGTTGAATTTGCAATTGGAGTACAGTTCGAAGAAAAATAAGTAAGGTATTGTGACTCCTTTACTTTTTTATATGTCAGGTTGCTGATAATCGTATCTCCCTGAACAACATAATTAATATCGAATTGCGTCCCGCTACAACTGCTTCCCGGAAAGTCGCGGTGCTCAACCATCCAAACAGGATTATTCTGAAAATACACATTGGTCTGAGCACAGAGCAAGTTCGATAAGTTGGCGAAAAGCAAAGAAAGAAATAGAAGTTTATTCACAAGTGTCAGAATTAAGTTTACACTAAATGTAATAAAGCAATTTCCAACCCGATAAACGAATTTAGTGGGAAAGACTTATATTCAGATATTCCTTTTCGGTAAAAGGACCACTACTGACAATTATCTTTACCGCATGAAACTTGCCCACCTGCTCAGCTATCTCGAAAGCATTGCGCCCCCCGCATTTCAGGAAAGCTACGACAACAGCCAGCTCCTTACCGGCAACCGGAATATGGAAATTACCGCAGCACTCTGCACGCTCGACTGCACCGAAGCTGTGGTTGACGAAGCTATTGCCGCAGGCTGCAACCTTATTGTGGCGCATCATCCTATTGTTTTCGGCGGACTGAAGCAGCTTACCGGTCGCAACTATGTAGAGCGCACCATCATCAAAGCCATCAAAAACGATATTGCCATTTACGCCATACATACCAATCTGGATAATGTAGCTACCGGCGTAAATGCCCGCATTGCAGAGCGGCTCGGACTTACACAAACCCGCATTCTGCAACCCAAAACCGGCTTGCTGGCCAAATTAATTACGTTTTGTCCGCAGGCGCAGGCGCAACAAGTGCGCGAAGCATTGTTTGCCGCAGGCGCCGGAAACATTGGCAATTACGATAGCTGTAGTTTCAGCACGCCGGGCACAGGAACTTTCCGGGGCAACGATAACACCAGCCCATTCGTTGGCGAAAAAGGCCAGCTGCACCACGAAGCCGAGGAACGCATTGAGGTGATCTACCCTCAGCACCTCGGCAGCCAAATTATAAAAGCCCTGCTGGCCGCACATCCTTACGAAGAAGTGGCCTACGACCAAATTGCACTGCAAAACACCTGGGCGCAAACCGGCTCCGGAATGGTGGGCGAACTGCCCGGGGAAATGTCGCCCGAAGCCTTTCTGGCGCACCTGAAAACTACAATGCAGGCCACCGTAATCCGATTTACACCGGTAAATAAACCCATAAAACGGGTAGCTGTTTGTGGCGGAGCCGGAAGCTTTCTGCTGAAAGCCGCAAAAGCATCAAATGCAGATGCCTTTGTTACAGCCGATTACAAATACCACGAGTTTTTTGATGCCGAAAATCAGCTCATGATTGCCGATATCGGGCATTACGAAAGCGAACAGTTTACAAAACAACTTTTGGCAGATCGGATTACCGAAAAATTTCCTACTTTTGCAGTCCGCCTTTCGGGCGTTAATACCAATCCGATAAGCTACTATACATGAGCATCAAAGCCAAAAAAGGTGACGACCGCGCAGATATTCCGGTAGAGGAAAAACTCCGCGCCCTGTACGAACTGCAGCAGATCGACTCACAGGTCGATCGCATCCGCACCGTTCGCGGCGAACTTCCGCTTGAAGTTCGCGACCTCGAAGACGAAGTTGCAGGTCTCGAAACCCGTTTGAACAACCTGACCGAAGAGCTGAAAGCCCTTCAGGATGGCATTATCGAAAAGAAAAATGCCATCAAAGACGCTCAGGCTGCCGTAAAAAAATACGAAACTCAGCAAGGCAAAGTGCGTAATAACCGCGAGTTCGACGCACTCACCAAAGAAATTGAGTTCCAAAATCTTGAGGAGCAACTCGCTGCCAAACGCATTAAAGAGTTTGAAGCGCAGATCATCACCAAGAAAGAACTCGTTGCAGCTTCGCAAAGCACACTCGAAGAGCGCACTGCAGATCTGAAAATGAAAAAAGAAGAGCTCGAAGACATCGTTTCTGAAACCCGCAAAGAGGAAGAAGAACTGATGGTTCGCTCACAGGCTGCTGAATCAAAAATCGAAGAGCGCTTGCTCAACGCTTACAAGCGTGTTCGCCAAAACGTGCGCAACGGCCTCGCTGTTGTTCCCGTTCAGCGCGATGCCTGCGGTGGTTGCTTCAACAAAATCCCGCCCCAGCGCCAGCTTGATATTCGTCTGCACAAGAAAATTATTGTGTGCGAACATTGCGGCCGTATCCTCGTTGAAGCTGATTTCCTCCTCGGTCACAGCAGCATCGAAGAACTCATGAAAAACGCAGCGGCTAACAAGTAAGCCACGCTTTAATTCATACAAAAAGCCGGTTGAACAGCGTGTTCAACCGGCTTTTTTATTGGTGCTGAATTCTGCTTCAGAATTTTATCTTCAATCCCAACCTATTCTTCATCGCAAGCAATGCCTCTGCATTACCGCGCGCATCATCTACCGGATGATGCGTGTGCTTTGTTCTACGCAGATGCTTGAAATTTTTAAACATATCTTTTTCCATTCCCTTGTATAAACTACCCAGATTCTGCGAACTGAATCCAAAAGGATTTTCGCCGGTGAAGTGGTGAAAATACCAGCACACAAACATCCAGTCGAAACCATTGTTATCGCTTATGAAAATGGGCCTGTCGCTGCACACGCTTTTTATCCACACGGTAAATTCTTGCATCACTTTCACCGGTTCGTCAAAGCCAAGTGTTTCCTCGCGCGCGTGCCCTGACACGGCAAGTGCTTCAGGAATATATTTATCAGCGATTGGTTTCAGCCGGCCGTAAAACGTTTTATCAAGCAAGTCATCAACCAGCACAGCCCCCAATGAAATCATTGAATAATCGCCGGGAATTGGTCCGTCGCTTTCAATATCAACCATTATGTAAGCCATTGTTACTGCTGTTTTGTATCAGAACCTGAAACCAAACGTCAGCACACCATTCACCGATGACCATTCGTTCTTAACAGCATTTGCAAGTTCAGATGTGTAGAAATAGTAATTTTCTTTTTGGCGAATATTCACTAATGTAAAATCAACATAAAACGAATCATCGGGATTGCGGTAGCCGGCGCCAGCAGTAAGATTAATGCGTGATGATTTATTGTTTACCACGTCTGAGTATGGATTACCATAATAAGCAAATCCGGCTCGGAGCAGCAACGGCAGCAACCTGATTTCGCCACCAATTCTGATGTTTTGTGCCGATTTGTATTTGAGCCGCACAGCGTTATTCTCTTGTGTGAAATTATAGTCTTCTGAACGCAGGCGGCCTTCCGAAT
>CALRTD020000222.1:0-7142 GCA_943371015.1 Synechococcus sp. UW140
GTCGGCAATTTCTTTGTACTTAAAGCCATTGTAGAAACGCATAAAAGGAATTTTGTATTCATCTTCCAGTTGATCAATACTGGCCATGATTTCCTTTTCGCTCAATACAGATTCTGCTGTATTCTGGCTATTATTTTTTACAAGCTGAACCGAAGAGGTTTCTTTCGTTTTCTGAAGAATATCGCGAGCTTTAACAGTTCTGCGGTATGAATTAATGAAGGTGTTCTTCATTATCATATACAGCCATGCCTTAAGATTAGTAGCTTCTGCAAATTTGTCCTGATAAACAAGTGCTTTAAGCATTGTGTCCTGAAGCAAATCCTGAGCTTCTTCAGCATCTGAGGTCAAGCTTAATGCAAAGTTCCGAAGCGCCGGACGTTGCTTGATTAACTGTTCGTTAAACTCGACTGAAGTCATGGTTTTGTTTTTTTTGTTGAACAAATATAGGATAATGTTCAACAGGAACAAATTAATTGTGGAGTTATTTTACGAAAAGATTAAACAAGGTTGATTTTCAATGGATTGAGAAATGAACAGCTCTTTAGCGGATATGTTGTTCGATATCTTCGGCATTGCTAAACAAAATAATGTTTGTCGGGAGGCTGATTTTACGTTTAAGTAGCTGGAAGCCTGAAACAAGCACTGGTGTATCGGGAAAGGTTATAGAAAGCCGGTACAGATAATCATTGAGATTAATCTCCTTCATATCGTGTGTGAAGATGGTCAGGAAGAAATCCGGTCTTCTTAAGTCGAATGATTTCTCGAGATCATCAAACGGAACCGATTGTCCTAAATAGATGAGTTTGTGTCCGCGCGCTTTAATTTTGTAGGCATAATAGAGTAAGCTCAGTTCATGCAATTCGTTGCTGGGGAGGAAAAGCACAAATGTTTTTTGATCTCGCCGGGCATCCGGGATTATTCCGTCTATAGCTACAATTAATTTTTGACGAAAGAGATTGGAAATAAAGTGTTCCTGCACCGGGTTGATGGAACCGGTTTGCCACATCACACCAATTTTTCGGAAGAAAGGGAAAAGGATGGTTTCAATTGTTCGTTCGAAGCCAAATCGGAGAATGCATCCGGAAATAATTTTTTCAAAGCGGTTTTCATCAAACTCGATCATTGCAATCACGAGAGACGTAACCTGCTCGTTTTCATCGATTTGATTTTCTGTAAAGCGCCTAACCTGCTCATTTATTTCTTCATCAGAAAGTTGAGCAATGCGTGATATTTTTATACCGTGGTTGTTTAAAACCGAGATATTCAGGATTTTACGAAGATCCTCGGCCATGTACCAGCGAATGTTTGTTGCAGTACGTTCAGGGGCAAGTATTCCGTATCGTTGTTCCCAAATTCTGAGTGTATGAGCTTTAATACCCGAAAGTCGTTCGAGGTCTTTAATTGAATATTTTGCCGGCATAGTGCATCCCTCCGTTTCTTTACGTCTTCTTTGGTTTGGCTTAGAATGTGGTATTTAAAGGTTGATTTGAACTGATTTTTAGGGCAAATTACTGATGGCCATAAAAATATGAAAATGTGTGTATGGGTAATTTTCTGAAAAAAACAGTTTAAATCAACTTACGAAACAGCTGTAAGGAAGAAATGTTTAGTTAACATTGCATTTTAGAGGAAAAAAATATTGGGCATACTGTTTTAAGAGCCCGATTTCAGAACTATTTCAAAAATTGGGAAGAATTTAGTTGTGAAATTGCAAAAAAGCCTATATTTGCACCTCAAAATAAAATAAGTCGCAATTCAATGGCTAACCATAAGTCTTCTATCAAGCGTATTCGTTCAAATGATGCAAAGCGTCTTCTGAACCGTTATCAGGCTAAATCAACACGTACAGTGCTCAAAAAGCTTCGCGGTGAAAAAGACAAGGCAGCAGCTTCAGTACTGGTGCCCCAGTTGGCATCTATGCTTGATAAGCTTGCCAAGAAAAATATTATTCATAAGAATAAAGCATCCAACCTTAAATCAAAGGCTGCGGCTTACGTGGCGAAGTTAAGTTAAGGAAGGGTCTTGACGGGGCTGAGGTGATTAACTATATTTGTTGGTCACCTTTTTTTTATGGAGCAGAGTAGAGTAGTGCTGTCGGATTCCGGAAACGGTATTAAGTTTTGGTCTAAAGAAGATCGTCCCCGAGAAAAACTTGCTTGTAAAGGTTCAGCATACGTTACTGATGCAGAACTTCTTGCGATTCTCATTGCATCAGGCACCCCTGATGAATCAGCTCTTGAGGTTGCTAAACGTATATTATCTGCGGTTGATAATTCAATCTCAGCATTATCTCGTTTACCTCTTAATGAGCTTCTCCTGTTTCGGGGTATTGGGCAGGCTAAGGCATTATCAATAATTGCAGCATTAGAACTTGGCCGCCGGCGTTTAAGTGATCAGCATAAAAGGGCGAAAAGTAAAATTTTCAGCAGTTTTGATGCTTTCATGCTTGTTAAACCCCTGCTAGATGAACTCTCTCACGAGGAGTTCTGGATTTTATATGTTAACAGTAAAAATGAAGTTTTTCGTCGTGAACAACTCAGCCGAGGGGGGCAAAGTTCAACAGTTGTTGATCCCAAAGTACTCTTCAAAAAAGCCATACAGCTTGGGTCTTCCGGCTTAATTCTCGTTCATAATCATCCTTCAGGCAATTCTGCTCCAAGTCAGGAAGACATCCAGCTTACTCTGCGTTTATGGCAAGCCGGGCGTTTACTTGATATTGATATTATTGATCATATTATCATAGGGAACACTTCTTATTATAGTTTTGCAGATGAAGGACGCTTAACTCCTCACTCATCAAATGCTTCATCTTATAACTATAATCGGGGCAAGGCCTCAGATCATTAAAGCGGCTGCGCTTAGCCGGGCAATCAGTACCTCTTATTCTTCGTCTATTCGCGAAACGCTTGTTCATACAGGTCAGCATTATGATGAAAACATGTCAGAGGTTTTCTTTTCGGAACTCGGAATTCCTCAGCCGGATTATCGTTTGAATGTAGGATCAGGCTCGCATGGCAAGCAAACTGCTGCAATGATCAGCGGGATTGAGGAAGTTCTGTTAAAAGAAAAGCCGGATGCTCTTGTGGTTTATGGGGATACCAACTCAACACTTGCCGGGGCTGTAGCAGCATCAAAGCTGCATATCCCTGTTGTGCATATTGAAGCTGGTTTACGTTCGTTCAATAAAAAAATGCCTGAGGAAGTAAACAGAATTCTCTGTGATCATGTCTCTGCATTTTTGTTTACACCAACTTCTACAGGTTTTCAAAACCTGGAAACTGAGGGATTAACCCGATACATGGCTCAAATAGAATCAGGTGTATTGAACGTGAGTACCGACACACCGGCTGTTTATCATTGCGGGGATGTGATGTATGATAACAGTTTGTTTTTTGCCTCGCTGGCTGAAACGAAAAGTCAGCTTTTGAGCGAATTGCAACTGGAACGGGGGAAATTCATGCTTGCAACTGTTCATCGCGACAGCAACACGGATGATCCGAAACGGCTGGAGGCACTTTTTGCGGCTTTCTTTACGCTTATCGCGCAAACCGGAATGCAAGTAGTACTTCCGCTGCATCCGAGAACACGAAAAAATATTGCAGCTAATTCGGTACTCGAAGCTAAAATAGCCTCCGAATCCCGATTGATGCTTCTGCCGCCGGTATCGTTTCTGGAAATGATTCTGCTTGAGAAAAATTGCTGTCTTGTGCTGACTGATTCGGGGGGGGTGCAAAAAGAAGCGTATTTCTTCGAAAAGCCTTGTGTAATTCTTCGCCCGGAAACCGAATGGGTTGAGCTTACTCAGGTTGGAGCTGCTGTACTGGCCGATGCGGATACGCAAAAAATTGTAACCGCAGCTACAGATTTTCTGAATAACACCTGCAGCTTTCCGCCGGTTTTTGGCGACGGAAAAGCATCGGAATTTATTTGTGCCCGGCTCCTTGACTATCTTCGGCATTAAATTATGGAGCAGCTGCTGGTTTACACACACGAACTTACCAACCGAAATCAATATGTTTTTCGGCTTTTCTTTGGCGAATTGCTGGGGATAAATTTTCGTGTTTGCAGCCATACGGATGAGTTTGTCAATTATCAAGGCCCCAAACTCAGTTATACACACCAGCCGCTGAGTGATGAGTTATTTTTTCAGTCGCGGTCATTACTTTTTGAAACCGGTATTTCTGAGCAAAATATAGCTGTGTTTGACTGGAAAGGGCATAAAGTGTTTTATGCAGTTGGCAAACAGTCAATACTTCCGTTCGACATATTTGCTGCTGGCTTTTTTCTGGTAAGTAGATATGAAGAGTATCTGCCGCACATTCGTGATCAGCTGGATCGTTTTGATGCACATCAGAGTCTGGCATGGCAGAATGGTTTTTTGTCTCAGCCCGTTGTAAATCAGTGGTCACTTTTGCTTTTTGAACTACTCAGTGAAAAATTTCCGCAGCTTTCTCAGCAAAAAAAGACTTACACATTTATTCCGTCGATTGATATTGACAACGCCTGGGCTTATCGTGAAAAAGGAATTATGCGCACGGCTGGAGGTATTGCCCGGGATATTGTAAAAGCAGATTTTACAAACCTTCGGAAACGTATCCGTGTTTTGCTGAATACAGAGCAAGATCCTTACGATACCTACGATTATCAGTTAAAATGGCAGCAAAAGCATGGGTACCGGCCGGTGTATTTTTTTCTGGTTGGTGACTATGGTGTAAATGACAAGAATGTGCCTGTGCAAAACAGAAAATTCCGTCAGCTTATAAAACACCTTGCTGATTATGCTGAAGTTGGTGTGCATCCATCATTTGCCTCAAACCGTGAGCCCGAACGCCTGAAGGTTGAAATTGCCCGCTTGCGCTCCATACTTCACAGTGAAATTGTGCGAAGCCGCCAGCATTTTTTAATGCTGAAATTTCCGGATACCTATCGAAATCTGATTGACCGTGATGTGACGGATGATTACTCGATGGGATATGCCAATGAAATTGGTTTCAGAGCTGGAATTTCATCGCCATTTAATTTCTATGATCTCGATTACGAAGCAGAAACGAGTTTGCGGGTTCATCCATTTGCAGTAATGGATGCTACTTTGAATTTATACATGAAACTCACACCCGCTGAGGCTATAGAGCGGGTAAAGCAGCTTACAGATACTGTAAGAACTACAGGCGGAACCTTTATGATTCTCTGGCATAACGAAACGCTCAGTGAAGAGTGGCAGTGGAAAGGTTGGAGAACTGTTTTTGAAACAGTAACTGAATACGCGCTCGATGATAAGCAGCGAATAAAGGCAAAAAAGCATTCAGTATGATTAAGCATCTCAGGCATCATGAAATTGATCGCGACCGTTGGGATGCCTGTATCCGGCAATCATTTAATGGAATTATTTATGCTTATTCATGGTATCTGGATATTGTTTGTCAGCCATGGGAAGCGTTAGTTGAAGGTGATTATGAGAGTGTAATGCCGCTTACTGCCGGACGTAAAGCGGGTATTTCATACTTGTATCCGCCATTTTTTGTGCAGCAGCTTGGTGTGTTTTCGGTAAAGAAATTAACGGCTGATGATGTGGCTAAATTTCTTGATGCTGTGCCGGCAAAATTCCGTTACAGAGAGATTAATCTTAACACATTTAATAAAGCCACATCTCTGAGCGGGTATGAGTTACATCCGCATCTTACACACGAACTTGACCTTATTAAATCTGCAGAACAGTTGCAGGCCGACTATACCGAGAACACAAGCCGTAATTTAAAAAAGGCACTCAAGCACAATCTGCAGTTTACATCATCACCATCGCGGGAAGAAATTATTACCTTATTCAGAAATGGCCGTGGTCGTGATGTAAAAGCACTTCGTGAGCCGCAATATGATATGCTTCGTCAGTTGCTGCAGGCGCTGGATGCACGCGGCAGATTGCATTCCCGCGGTGTAATCAATGAAAGCGGAGAGCTTGTAGCCGGGGCATTTTTTATTGATGCAAACGGTAAAGTAATTTTCCTTTTTTCGGGATTAAGTGAGGCCGGAAAAGAAGTGGGGGCAATGTTTGCATTGATTGATAAGTTTATCGTTGAGAATGCGCACAAAAATCTTGTTCTTGATTTTGAAGGTTCCGATGATAAGCAGCTTGCCCGTTTCTATCGCGGTTTCGGCGCAAAAGAATGTGTATATTTACAGGCCCGCAGTAATCGACTCCCGTGGTTGCTGCGCTGGCTGAAACGATAAACACTTTCTTTTACCGCTCTATGGTCATTGACTTCAGCAAGCAGCAATCTGTCATTAGTGTTTACATGGCAGAAATGCGCGACGTTACACTTCAGAAAGATCCGATGCGTTTTCGGCGTAATCTCGAGCGCATTGGTACTTTAATCGGTTTTGAAATCAGCCGCAAGCTGGAATATGAAACCCGCGATGTAACCACGCCGCTCGGCATTGCACAGGCCAATGTACTTAAAGAACAACCTGTAATTGCTACAATTCTGCGTGCCGGACTTCCGCTGCACAATGGACTCCTGCAGGTGTTTGACTATGCCGAAAACGGATTTATTTCAGCATACCGCAAGCATCACAAAGACGGCACATTTGAAGTCTTTGTAGATTATATGGCCTGTCCGCTGATTGACGACAAAGTGCTTATTCTCTGTGATCCGATGCTGGCTACCGGTACATCAATGGTGATGACTTATCAGGCGCTTCTGCGTCGCGGTCGTCCCAAGCATGTGCATATTGTTTCGGCAGTTGCCAGTGTGGCTGGTGTAGAATATACGCGCCGTAACATGCCGGAAAATGTAACGATATGGACCGGCGCAATCGACGAAGAATTAACGGCACAGTCATACATTGTCCCTGGTTTGGGCGATGCGGGTGACCTGGCTTACGGAGCAAAAGTTTGATTTTCCTGAAACAGCACTATGAGTATTGAAGAAATTGAGAAAATAGGTGCGCTGTTGATAATGGGTGCAACCAAATTTCTTTTTTCGCCACCCTTGGCCGAGTATTTAGGCTACAATTTCTGGCACTCGTTTGTTTACACCACATCTGGTGGTGTAATGGGTATTCTGGCATTTACATTCGGCGGAGATTGGCTGGTTGCAGCCTGGCGGAAATTTATCGGTTGGATTAAAAACCTGTTTATCGCTCGC
>CALRTD020000223.1:0-7113 GCA_943371015.1 Synechococcus sp. UW140
AGCGAATCAATATAGTCGTTGCGTGCAATTTCACGCGCATCCGGAAGATCCTGATAGTGCCAAGCTTTAAGCAGGTTCTGATCTTGTCCGTAAGACATATTCAGAATTGGATTGGGGAATGCCCAGCTTTGAGCAGTAGTATTGTAGCAGGTAGCCATATAGAACATGGCGCGTGCTGCATCACCTTTCTGTTCATCGCGGGGTTCAAACACGGTGCGGCCGTTGATATCGGTACCGAGTTTGCAACCGAGGTAGGTTGTTGTTGCATTTACTACTTCGCCAAGCGGGTAATTGCTGCGCAGTGCATTTGCGTTGTTTTGGTTGGTAGGGAACAGGTTGAAATAATCGCTGTATTCAGGCATATTGGTATTGCTCGGATAGCCCGGCATCCAGCTGTGAGCAAAGGTGTGCTCACGGCTGAATGTAACCCAGCCAAAAGGCTCTGTGTAAATCAGATTTTCGCCTGAATAAACGCAGGTTACAACGCGCTGACCGTTAACAGTATCGCGAGCCCAGAATGAAGTAACCATTCGCTGCGCATAGTTGCTGTAGAAATTATCGGTATGCGGATTGGTAAGTGCGGTAAGATCGGCAATGAATGTAGGAGCCGCTGTGCTGATACCGTTGTAGTAGTTGGCAGGCTGCATAGAACCGGCAGAAAGTGCTGTTCCGGCAAGCGGTGATGCATTCAGGTAATTGCGATACTGGCCGGGGCCGTTGTAGGCAAATACTGCAAAGTAGTAATCCTGCGCTGCACCAATGTAGTTTGCCCAGAACGATGTAGAAGAACCTGCATAAGCAACTTGTGAACTGCCTACAACATCACCAATACCATAAACCGAACCATCGGCAGGTACATCGGTAACCGGAGCATCATCGCGGCGGAGAACAACGTAGCCATCGCATGCCGGACTGGCTGCGGTGAAGTTTACCTGAAAGCGGTACGACTTCACATTCGAAAACGACAATGCTGTAGCCTGTGCAACCGGCTCAGAAGCAAATCCGCCGCCGGCTCCGTTGATGTTGATTACGTAAGCAGGTTCATCAGCATCATCACTGTTAATGGTAATTGTAGCGGTGCGTGTACCCGCTGCTGCAGGTGTGAAATCAATATTGAGCGGCGAATTGCTGTTGGCAGAAACGGTTGCCGGAAACGACGATACAACAAATTCTGAAGCATTGGTTCCGGTTACATTTACACTTGAAATGTTAAGCGTGTTTACCAATCCGAGGTTAGCAAGTGAAAGAGAAACCGGTGTTGTAGCTGATACAGCAGATGCAGCCCAGATTGTTCCGCCCGACGGTGTTGAGGATGAGTTGTAAAGCACATCAATTTCCTGACTCGGGCCTGCTGCCGGTGCGCCGAGGTTTACATCATCAAGACCAACGTTACCGCTTACTTTGGTGGTGTAAAAAAAGCGAACGTAGCGTGATGCAGATGCCGGCTGGTCGGTAAACTGTGTATATGCGGTGGGCATATTTGCAGTAAACGTGCGCATGGTTGTCCAGCTCGTACCGTTTGGTGATTCCTGAACTTCAAATGTGCCGCCCGAAAAACTGTTTCCGGTGATGTAATAGGTAAGCGGGCCGGGAGCCGATGCAAACCAGATTTGCAGCCAGTCGCCGGTGTTGTCGAGTTTCAGCGCCGGAGGTGTGTTGCCCGATCCGGTGTAGTACGCCGTTCCGAGGGTTGTCCATCCGTTCGGGAAGGTTGTGGTCGTGAAACTCCACGTTGTGGGAAGTGTTGTTTGCGCTACAAGGGCCTGAAAGGCACAGAATGTAAAAAGCGCTGTCAGAAATCTCTTCATGTTATTTGTTTTTGGCTGACGAACAGCCGGTTTCGGGTCTGTGTTATTAGAAACTGATTCGGCAACCTGCTGTCCAGCGGCGACCAAGGCCCATGTACACCAACGCTGTTGATGCATTAAAGCCGCTGCCATTCTGTCCATCGGTTATGTAAACTGTGTTGAATACGTTCAGCAATGAAGCATTGATGCTCATACGGATACCGCGACCATTGTCTCCAATTTTTGTTTCGCGGAATTCATATCCGGCAAACAAATCAACCAAACCGTATGACGGCATAATCCACGACTCACGGCTGCGGTTATCGGCAATAATGTCTCCGTTTACGTTGTACTCAACCGTAAGCGAAAGCGGATCAAGGTTGGCGTAGTTGCGGGCAAAGTAGGTATAACGGCCGCGTACATAAAGACGCTTTACCGGCTCCCAGCGGAGTGATGCTCCGAATTGTGTTTGTGCTGCATCGCCTACATGCACGCCGCGGGCATCAAACTCAACTGAGTCAACAAGTATTTGATCTTCATCATAAATGAAAACCTTTTTTGCTGAGTTGTTGCGCCAGTCGGCCAATGCTACTAAGGCTTCAGCTGAAAGGTTGGGCAGAATTTTCCAATTCACATCCAGCTCAATGCCTTTATGAATAGCATCCATGCCGTTGATGTTGTAGGAGAAAATATCACCGCCGATGTTCAGTGTTGGTGTAAACTGCGGTGGTTTGTTGCCCCAGTACGTATAGTAGGCATTGAGGTTTGCTGCGAGGGTGCGGTGTCTGGCGCCAATTCCTACTTCTACTGCAAACACTTTTTGGTTTTCTATACCCAAAAACTCTTTGTTGTTGTTGTCAAACACGTTGTTGAAACGCGGAGGCATGTTCATGTATCCGATGTTCACAAACGCATTGTAGTTTTTGGTAAGGTTATAGTTGAAACCCGTTTTAACAGTAAAGCCCGGAAGCCAAATGCGGCGGGTGGTTGCGGTGCGGGCATTGGCCCAGGTATAGGCTTTTGCACCCACAATTGTATGATCAGGACCGCTCGGGTTATTAATAAATGTAGTGTCGCCTGAGTTGGTAATGACTGCATTATTCAGCGCAAGTACTCCTGTAGTTCCGTTTGAGTAGTAGGTTTCGTTGTAACCTACAATCATGTTTACTACTTCTCCGTTATCAAGAATAACATCGCGCTCGCGGAAATAGTCAACACGCTGGTAGCCGGTTTGTGAGCCTGTAAGTGTGAAAAATGTGCTCCACTTTTCAGCTTTATATTCGCCCTGAGCAAACAAGCCGCCCCACCAAACAAGTCCATCGTTGTAGTAAGTAATTTTATCGCCCACTCGTTTCATGGAATACTGCAGGTTACCCATTCCGTTCGGCTGATTCTGGTCGGAATTGTCAACCATGTAATCGCCACCCAGCAAATCGTAAACCTCGCGGTAGTGTTCGCCTTTGTAGTGACGGGCGTCAATACCGAAAAGGAAAGTAGCCTTGCTGTTGGGTTTCCAGGTTGCGGTTGAAAGAGCGCCGTACCAGAAATGGTTATTTACCGATGAATTGATGTAGCGAGTTGCCTTGGTTTCGGTTGTACTGTAGAGCGCGTCAATTAAACTTGAGTTGGAGTTAACTGTTGACTGATACGCAAGCTGTCCCGTAGTAAAATCGCGGTTTACAGATGAATTCAGGCGTGTGCCTCCGCCAGTTCCTATAGAAAGATACGCAACGTTGGAGAGGTAAAACTTCTCGTTCGGCATCCAGAAGTGCGAAAAGCTGAATTGCGGTTTATGGTAATAATTTACGCGCTCGTTCAGTGTTGCAGTTTGTCCGTCGGCAGTTACGTATTGTCCCCAATGAGGGTTGTAGCGCAAGCCAAGTTCACCAAGCTGTGTGTTGGTATAGCTGTTTGAAGCAGCGTAGAGTGAATCTACATCAATCCCTAATTTCTCCGCCAGTTCCCGGCTGAAAATACCGATGGGCATGCGGTCTGTGCGCTGTCCGTGGCTTTGCGGTGCACCGTTTACGCTGGCTGTAAACAGGCTGCTTCCAACTCGTTTCTGCACTTTCAGGAAGTAAGACCAGTTATCGTTCCAGGTAAGATCTGTCCAGCCACGTCCTGTGCGGCGTGAGCCGGCAAGTGTAATTCCCCAGCCTTTTCCGAATTCGCCTGAGTTAAAGCCAAACTGCAGCTTTTGCATGCCGTTGTTGCCCACTTCGTTGCGCACTACAAAGCTTTGCTTTTGCTCAATGCCGCGGGTGAGGATGTTGATGGTGCCGCCGATAGAAGGCAGGGCGAGGCGTGAAGCACCGAGGCCGCGTTGTACCTGCATGGTGCGGGTTACATCGCCAAGACCATCCCAGTTGCTCCAATACACCTGACCGTTTTCCATATCGTTAACCGGAACACCGTCAACCATAACCGCAATGTTGCGCTGGTCGAACCCACGAAGATTCACGCGCGAATCGCCTGCTCCTCCGCCTTGTTCTGTTGCATACGCTCCGGGTGTTGAGTTAAGCAGCATGGTTACATCGCGACCGGCGCCTTCTTCTTTAATTTTTTGTTCGCTAACATTGGAGAAGGCAATAGGTGTTTTGCGGTCAATAGCCACATCAGCAATAATCTCAACCTCTTTCAGTGAACGGTTGGTACAGGTAAGATTAACGGTAATTGATTTGTCAACCTTAACGGTTACCGGTTGGTGATCATAGCCGGTGAGTTTTACTGTGAGTGTATGTTCACCGGCAGGAAGAGAGAGGTGATAAACGCCATCAGCATTGGCTACTGCAAATACGGTTGATACCTCAGTAGCTACAATTGCAAAGGGGAGAATCTCTCCTGATGAACCATCAGTAATTGTTCCGCTTACGGTGTACTGGGCTCGCAGTCCGGCACACGAAAAGAGGAACAGCAGGGCAATTACAAACTGTTTCATGGTCTGGTGTTTCACAAAAAATGCCGATGAAAGCGTATCATCAGCATTTTCTGTATTCTGGTTATGTCAGTTTCAGCGAACGCTGATTTTTGTGGTAACACGCTGTCCGTTGGCCAGTTCTACTTGTACCATATAGATACCCGCCGGCTGGGTGGTAAGGTCAACTGTTTGGTTGTTGCGCTGATCAGCGGTTTCGTAGATATTTTCGATGACAAGCTGACCTACAGTGTTGTAAATTGAAATGCGGGCAATGTTCTGAACTGCATTGAGCTGGAGGCGACCGCTTGTAGGGTTCGGGAATACTTTAATGCCGTTACCAAGTGCAGCAGGATCATTTACGCTAAGTGTGTTGCAAATGCAGTCGTGCTGACCAAGACCTGTCCATGTGTTCTCAGGAAGTGTATCGTACTCAAGTGTGGGATCAAAAACAGTAGGATTTACTGTTACACCGCCTGTAACGCTTGATTTACGGGGCATAGAGTGGTCTCTTGTCCAGTATGCACCTTGTGCAGAAGTAAAAGGAAATACATCTGTCCATGCAGAACCCGGATCTTCGCCAATTTTACCGAAGATGTCAATAATAGCATAGGGCTGAATGCGAGCCAGTACAAGGGCATCATCACCATTAAAATACATTACAGCTGTTCCGTTAGCATACTGAGCCGGTCCAACGATATCACCCATTGCAAGAAGGATGGGGTCACAAAAAGCACCGTTCTGATCGGGAGTTGCCTGACCGCATACTACAACTGCAACGTCAAGTGAAGCAAGAGTTCCTGTGAGCGGAATGCTGTCAACACCTGTCGGAGAACCGTTGCTGTAACGTACCAAACGATAGTTTGCCAGGTTTACAGAAGCAGAAGTAGGATTGTAGATTTCCAGTGCTTTGCTGTGTGAAGAACCTTCAACATACTCAGAAATAAACAATTCAGTGCAGCCTGAAATTTGTGCATTTGCTGAGGAGTACAAACCAAGGGCAAGAACTGCGAGTAAAACTTTTTTCATGGTGTGAAATTGTGTTTGTGTTTAATGTCGTTGTCGCTCATAATCCGGGACATTTTGAAAACAGCTTCACAAAATTGCTTTCAGCTCTTAACAGGGACCGGATTATTTTACCGCAAAGGTAGGAGATGTTCCCGTGCCGATCAAGCCTTCGCGCTTTGTTTAATTATTCGGTAACGGGTTGATAACTGGGAATTTAGATTGAAAGGGGTTAATTTTTCCGACAAATGGATAAATTACAGCGCTAAATGGCTGATGAATAAGGATAAAGGATAATAAATTATCGACGGGTACTTCGTTTAAACATTGTTCATCACCCAGAGGGCAAAAAGCAGGCTAATAAACAATGTTACATACATGGTAACAATATGAATCTGTTCAACGCGCGTGATGCGTATGATCCGGTTGAGGCGTTTAAGCATAACTTTGGGTCTATCTAGGGTCGTTTCCGTGCATTTGTACGGAGTCATTTGCTTTCGGGTTTCATCCCGATCTGTCTTGCAAATCAGACAGGACAAATATCTGAATTTAGTATTACCTGAAAATATCGTGCAGATGAGCAAATGGTTTTGAGAACGAAAATTATGGTGCTGAAACAGGACTTGTGTTACATTTTACTCCAATAGTTTACACTCCCGCACGGAAAACTATACCTTTGCGGCCTATTCAGTAAAACCAACAACACGCACCTGTTATGAATAAAGGTCCGATCTCTCAGTTTATCGATCACCACTATCGTCATTTTAATGCCGCGGCTCTTAAAGATGCCGCCAAAGGCTATGAAACTCACCTGCTCGAAGGTGGTAAAATGATGGTTACACTTGCCGGTGCAATGAGTACCGCCGAACTGGGCGTGTCGCTGGCAGAAATGATCCGTCAGGATAAAATTTCTATCATTTCCTGCACAGGTGCAAATCTTGAAGAAGACCTGATGAATCTGGTAGCGCACTCGCACTACCGCCGCATTCCCAACTACCGCGATCTTACTCCGCAAGAAGAATGGGATCTTCTCGAAAAAGGATTGAACCGCGTTACAGATACCTGCATTCCGGAAGAAGAAGCTTTCCGCCGCCTCCAAAAGCACGTTTGGGAACTCTGGAAAAAAGCTGATGACAACGGCGAACGCTATTTCCCGCACGAGTTCATGTATCAGATGATCAACAGCGGTGTACTTCAGCAGTATTACGAAATTGATCCGAAAGACAGTTGGATGGTTGCTGCCGCTGAGAAAAACCTGCCCATCGTGGTTCCGGGTTGGGAAGATTCTACCATGGGCAATATTTTTGCTTCGTATGTGATTAAAAACGAAGTGAAAGCTACCACAATGAAAAGTGGTATCGAATATATGGTGTGGCTCAGCGATTGGTATCGCAAGAACTCAGGCGG
>CALRTD020000224.1:0-7092 GCA_943371015.1 Synechococcus sp. UW140
CTCAACATTTTACACTCCCGAAGGGAGAAGTTCCTGTCTCTTAAAATAATCAACCACCGCTTCGCGCATCAATTTATGCTGCTGTGCGGGTTTGAGGTGCGGAAGTTTTTCGGTGGGCGACCAGTGCGGCCAGTTATCGGCATCGGTACCGTCGAATGTGTAGTAGCCAAAAGGTTCGAGCAGGGTGCAGATGGCAATGTGCATTACATCCAGCTTCTGGTCTTTTGAAAACTTGCGGTAGCCTTGTCCGAGCTCCTGAATACCTATAATAAACAGAATTGCCTGCAGATCGAGATCGCCGCCAAACTGCGGTTCGAGGAGCTGAAGCACTTCATTCCATTGCTTGTCTAATTCTTCATCGTGAAGCATACTGCAAAAGTACAACCTGTGTTGCTTTCTTCGCGCAATATATTTTGGGTTGTGGCTGATGTTCACATTTTATTGCTGAAAACATTTGTGTTGCGCTTTCCCGGACAAAGCCAGAGCATGCTACTTTTCAGGCATGAACTTTTTTGATTTGCTGATCATGATTCCTGTGCTCTGGGGCTTCTGGCGCGGGTTTATGAAGGGTGTAATAATGGAAGTAGCCACGCTGGCGGCGTTCTTTCTTGGCGTTTGGGGCGGCATTCACCTTTCCGATAAACTGGCCGATATTATCCGCGGCTGGATGGATTCGCAATCAGAATATATTCCGCTCATTTCGTTTGCTCTTGTGTTTGTTGGTATCCTGATGGCCGTTTACGGCGTGGCCAAGCTGGTTGACCGCGTAGCCGAAAAAGCAGCGCTGAGCATTGTCAATAAAATAGCCGGTGGAATTTTTGGCGGATTCAAATTTGTGCTGGTGCTGAGCGTGCTGTTCTTTGTGCTCGATGCCGTTCAGAAAAGCATTCCGCTGTTGCCGAAAGAAATCAAAGATGGTTCGTTGCTTTACGAACCAGTTTCAAGAGTTGCGCCAACAGTTATTCCCGGACTCACCGAAAGCAATCTCGGAAGTATGATTCCGAAGAAAGAAGATGTTGAAGTAGATGTTGATGTGAACCTGAAACTCAAAGATTCGGCAGCGAAAGACAGCCAGTAGCTATTTTCCTGCTTCTTTTCCATCGGTTTTAAACCGGAACGAGTTCAGGAAATAATCGGCCTGTTTGTTGGCGATGTAAGCGTTCTCGGTAAGCACAAGCACTGTGTAAACGCGTCGGCCAAAAGCAAATTTCCGGACGCGTGCCAGCCCTGCATTTTCACCAATAATTACGCGGTATTCGTAACCGGAAACAGTTCCGGCTTTAACCGGTTTGCCTACTGAGTCGGCCAGAATGCCGCCAATTCCCCAGGCGTAAATCTGCACATCGGTATGAAACAGTTTCTCGTGATAAGAGGCCAGCTGCACGAGCGAATCTTTCATGTTGTAATTCGAAACCGAGTAGTAAACGTTAGAATCGAGTTTGTTGTTTATCGGTTCGTAAAACACTTTTACGCTGGATACATCGCCGTCGATGGAGGCGGTATCTTTTGGCGTTCCGGGAAATTCAACCGACCAGGTATCTGTTTCAAAAACATCCCAGCCCGCATTACCGCAGGCGGCAAGCAGAAACAAGAATACTACAGCGGGAAGAATTTTTTTCAGCATAAATCAGCAACTGTTTAAGAATTGTTTTTGCATTTTGTTATTAGGCCATTTTTTTGTCAGATGAGGCGACTTTTGCAGCGCATATCGTCCCAACAAGATTGTTGGGATGGGCAAAAAAGTCAACGAAGTATGACGAAAAATGGGACGTAACAAAGTCGAAGGATAATTGTTAAACAGTTTCTTAAGCCTGAGCAGGTTCGGCATTTACAGCATCAACACCGGGCAGCGAGCCGGCTTCAATGTACTCGAGAAGTGCGCCGCCGCCGGTTGATACGTAGCTTACTTTATCCGCTAATTTGTATTTGTTGATGGCCGCCACACTGTCGCCCCCGCCAATGAGCGAGTAGGCGCCCGCCGCAGTGGCAGCAACAATTGCGTCTGCAGCTGTTTTTGTGCCGTGGGCAAAATTTTCCATTTCAAAAACACCCATCGGGCCGTTCCATAAAATGGTTTTTGATGCCGTGATTACGGATGCGTACAGCTTCTCCGTTTCAGGTCCGATGTCAAGACCCATCCAGCCATCGGGAATGGCGTTTACCGCGCAGGTCTGGCGGTTGGCATCGTTGGCGAAGTTATCGGCACAAACTGCATCAACAGGGATGTAGAGGTTTACGCCTTTCTCTTTTGCCGCAGCCAGAATATGGCGTGCGGTATCCAAACGATCATCTTCGCAAAGCGATTTTCCGATGTTTCCGCCCATCGCTTTTACAAAAGTAAAGGCCATGCCGCCGCCAATAATGATGTTGTCGGCCTTGCCGAGAAGCTGTTCGAGGATAAGAATCTTGTCTGAAACTTTTGCACCGCCGAGAATTGCGGTAAATGGTTTTTCAGCATTGTGCAGCACTTTGCTGATACCGGCCAGCTCACCGTGCATTACAAAGCCGAAGCATTTGCGACCGGGGAAGAATTTTGCAATTACAGCTGTAGAAGCATGTGCACGGTGCGCGGTTCCGAAAGCATCGTTCACATAAAAATCGCCAAGCTGCGAGAGTTGCTGCGCAAAAGCTTCATCGCCTTTTTCTTCCTGTTTGTGAAAGCGCAGGTTTTCGAGCAGCAGTACTTCTCCGGCTTTCAGCGCTGCGGCGGCTGTGGTGGCCGGTTCTCCAATGCAGTCGGTGGCAAAATGAACGTTCACACCGCCCAGCAGTTGCGAGAGGTGCTGCACCAAATGCTTGAGCGAAAACTTTTCGGTCGGACCTTCTTTCGGTCGGCCGAGGTGCGACATGAGAATGCACGAGCCTCCGTCGGCAAGAATTTTCTGAATCGTCGGAATCGCTGCGCGCATGCGGGTATCGTGGGTAATTACACACGACTCGTTCAGCGGAACGTTGAAATCAACACGGATCAGGACTTTCTTGCCCGAAAAAGAGAAATGTGCTACGGTTTTCATGTGTGTGATGTGAAAGGAGTGCAAAAATACGGTTTTCAGGCTTTGTTAATGATTAGCTAACAGAACAGAGTTCATCGCTACTTCGTTTCCGTTTGTCGATACAAGGCTCATTGATCGTAACCATATAGCTATCCTAGCAGTTGAATAGCAAAAGCAACAGCCATGCAGCAGAACATTTTATTGGCAAAAATATACAAATCGTATCTGCGCAAAGTAGAATCCACCGCTGCCGGCATTGTTCATATTTCTGCTGTCGGTGCCGGTTCTTTGAAGCAAGTACAGGATATTTTGATTGATCCTTCGCAGGAGTTTATTTTTTCTGCTGCAGTAACCGGAAAGCTGCTCGTGCTGCCTGTTTCGGGCAGCATCATGGTTTCGGCAGGGTACTCGTTGACAACTGTTCAGCCCGAAGAAATTTTCACCCTGCCCGTGCATTCCGGCGAAAAAATCAGTGTTGTCAATACCAGCAATCACTACCCGCAAAATACCCTCTTGTTCATTTTCGAAGAAGAAAACGAAACCACATTTACAGCCCGGAAAAGCGCATTCATTCCCCGGCAAATGAATGAGCTTCTCGCTTCTGATACAGGTATACAAACAGCACCGTTGGTTGTTGCAGGAATTTTTAGCAGCCGTTCGGAGATTGTTTACCCGAACAATACAGCAAGTGTATTTCTGTATGCGGTCAACGGCGCATTTGAGGCAGAAGGTCGCCTTATTGAAGCCCGCGACGGGCTTTGGCTGAAAGGACAGGAAACAACAGAAGCCGAAGCACTCAGCGAAAATTCAGTACTCCTACTTATCGAGATTAGGGACTGACAACGAATAAAAACGCAAATAATTAAATCAAATGGAACGGAAAGACTTCTTAAAAGGTGGTATCGGATTTTTCGGAATGACTCTGCTTGCTCCGAAACTTCTGAACCTGCAAACAGAACAGGAGGCAGCGGTAAGCTGTGTAACTACAAACTCGGAAACGGCAGGGCCTTTTCCCACAATCACGCCCGGAGCACTTTACCGTTCAAATATTGTTGGCAGCCGAACCGGTGTTGCTTTTACAATCAATATCACGGTAAAAAATGTAAACAACTCCTGCCTTGAACAGCAAGGTGTATGGGTTGATATCTGGCATTGTGATAAAGATGGCTATTACTCGCAATACGGCGGAACGCAAATGCAAACGGTTGATTACACCGGCGAAGATTTCCTGCGCGGCCGGCAAATAACAGATGTAAACGGATTGGTTTCGTTTACCTCAATTTTCCCCGGATGGTACACCAGCCGAGCAACGCATATTCACGTTCATATTTATGATGCATCAGGAAATTCTTTGCTGATCACACAAATTGCATTTCCGGAAGGTACCGGCAGTGCTGTTGAAACGGTTAACAATGCCACATCTTATGGATATACGCAGGGCCTTAATGGCTACACCTACAATGCAAACGACAACGTTTTTTCAGATGGTGTTACAACCGAAATGTCAACAATTACCGGCGATCTTGTAAACGGCTATATGCTTACGCACGAGATCTACATTTCAGCATCTGTAACAGCAGGCATTGCCGATACAGAAGCAATGGCTCAGTTTCAGATTGGACAAAACTTCCCGAATCCGTTTGATGGATCAACGTCAATACCCTTGCTGCTTACACGAAATTCGGATGTAAGAGTGATTGTTACAAATATGCTCGGATTGAGAATGGGAGAGTTTGCCTTCGCCGGCCTCGAAGCCGGAGCCAGAAATATTGAACTGCATACAGCATCACTCAATCTGGCTGCCGGAATGTATGTTTATCAGGTGGAGGTCACCAATAAAACCGGTGTTTACACGCAGGCTAAGGTTATGCACAAGCTTTAACCTGTTTTATATTGTTTGTCACAGAGGCCATGCTTTTGCGTGGCCTCTTTTGTTAGGTGCAATTATTTGTAGTTAATGGTTGCTCTCACTTATCTTTAACAGACAAAACAAATTCTCATGCGCGTCTTCTACATCATCGGTATCGTAATCGCCTTCTTCTTTATCATTATTATGACCGCCGGAACGGTTGGCACGAAAGAAGAAGTTGACCGGTACAATAATAATTATGATGTGTTTGAGTACGATTACTCAACACCGGCTTACGTCGAGTCTACCTACATTGCCGTGGGTATTTCTATGGTATATTTTGTATTTACCATTACACTTTATATCCTTTCACTAGTGATTGTGAAAACTGCAACAGCGAGGGTATTTGCCATTATCGGGCTTTCACTTACGCTGATTATGCTGATTTGGGGAATCATTGTTATAGGCAATGCTTCACGAATATCATTTGATGAAGTTGGAGCCGCATGGGTTTTATACGGATTAATTACACTGGCAATTGCTATCGTTGGCACCGCACAGGCTTTCCGTTATCACAATAAAAAGCGCGTGCAGGCGCAACCCCAGCCCAACTGGAATCAACAGCCGCCTTATGGCAATGTGTATCCGCCATTTCCGCCTCAGCAGGGTCAGCCTCCATATCCACCCTCAGGTTATCCGCCTTATCCGCCGCAGCAAGGTCAGCCTCCGTATCCGCCACCGCCTCCCGGTCAGGCTCCGTGGGGAAGGTAGTACAGGCGCGTCTATGACTTAAGCAGTTGCAAGTGTGAAATGATGTTCTTTCACCTGTATGCTGTTATCGCTGAATGACTATTCGCATCACTTGTTTTTGTTGATCTCCTGTTAAACGAAGTGTGTAAATTCCTTCTGCCAGTTGATCATTCCCCATTGTGTTGCTGCCGTGTACCAGCATTTTTGTTTGTACAACCTGTCCAAGACTGTTCGTTAGTTCAGCCTTGCATGCGCGTGAAACATTTACCTGGAAATTTCCGCCTGTTGGATTCGGGAAAACAGAAGCGATCATTCCGGAAATTCCAGTTGTGCCCGTGCATGCATCCACCATCACCGAGTCTATTGCCGATGCTGTGCATCCTGCGCTGTCGGTAAATGTGTACGTGATGGCGAACGTTCCGAGGCCGGCCAATTGCGGATCAAAAATTCCTGCTGTAACTCCGGGTCCGGAATATGTTCCGCCTGTTGGCAACCCTGTTGTGAGCGGGAACGGCTGACTACTCAGGCAAATCACCGGCATGGCAGCAGTAAAGGTAACCGCCGGAATCGAGCTGAATGTAAGGAAGATGTTGTCTGTAGCAATGCATCCATTTGCATCTGTTACTACAACTGAGTACGTTCCGGTGGCGAATGTGCCGAGTGTTTGCAGCGTAGTGTTGTTGCTCCACAGGTACGTCATTCCCGGATTTCCGGCATTAAGCAAAAGAAAATCGCCGCAGATGGTTGTGTCGTTACCGAGATTCACCGTCGGCGGTGTGTTGATTGTTACTGCAATGGTATCTGCATTCGTACATCCTGTTGTTGTGTTGGTCACGCTGACATTGTACGTTCCCGAAGCAGTTACATTCAGCGTTTGCGCGTTGCTGTTATTGCTCCAGAGGAAATTCATTCCCGCATTTCCTGCATTCAGCAGCATTGTTCCACCGCACAACATGGTGTCGGCACCCAACGTAACAACCGGGAGCGGATTTACAGTGACAACTATCGTGTCCATGTCAGAGCAACTTGCGCCATCGCCCGCAGTGAGCACGTATGTTGTAGTTACAGTTGGAGATGCCACGGTAACTGCGCTGTTCGGGTTGCTCAAACCTGCTGTTGGCGACCAGCTGTAAACTGTGGCGCCACCCGTTGCAGAACCGTTCAGTGTTGTTTGACCGCCGGCGCAGATTTGCAGGTCTGATCCTGCGTTTGCTGCAATGAAGCAGGACGTTACTGAGTTGCAGCAATTGCCGCCAGCGCTGAGGGCGTAGGGAGTTGTGCTCCAGCATCCGTATTGTGTAAAGTAGCTGACCAGCAATCCTCCTGTTGTAGTTTGGAAATACGATTTGATCTGGTCTGCGGTATTACATCCGCCCTGACTCGAAGTGGTGCTGCAGGAATATGCGCACACAATGCTGCTGTATCCGTTCGGATTAGACAGCGTACTCGGCGGAAGAAAATTCACCGAAGTAATTCCAGACGGCGAGTTAATGGTTGTTG
>CALRTD020000225.1:0-7066 GCA_943371015.1 Synechococcus sp. UW140
ACAAAGCAATCAGTGAAGGTGCTGCACGCGACGTAGCTATGCAGGTAGCTGCTATGGCTCCGGTAGCTGTTGATAAAGACGATGTTGATACTACCGTTCTCGAACGCGAACTCGACGTTGCCCGCGAACAGGTACGTGCTGAAGGCAAACCCGAAGACATGGTTGAGAAAATTGCTCAGGGTAAACTGAACAAGTTCTACAAAGAGTCAACACTCCTCAATCAGGAATTCATCAAAGACGCTAAGAAAACCATTCGTCAGTATCTCCAGGAGACAGACAAAGAAATGACGGTAACGACATTCAAACGTATTGCTCTCGGATAATTGATAAGCATCCAAATCCCCTCTGCGGTGCAGAGGGGATTTTTTTTGACCAATAGCGACATCACACACATCTTATATCCATGAAATACAAACGGATTCTTCTCAAACTCAGCGGCGAGGCCCTGATGGGAAATAAGCAGTTTGGAATTGATAACGATATACTTACACAGTATGCTGTTGAGATCAAAGCTGTAGTTGAAGCCGGTGTTCAGGTGGCAATTGTAATTGGCGGCGGAAATATTTTTCGTGGCATTCAGGCTGCTGAAGGAGGAATGGAACGCACGCAGGGCGATTACATGGGAATGCTGGCCACAGTAATTAACAGCATGGCACTTCAGGCAGCCCTCGAAAAGCACAATGTTCCAACACGTTTGCAAAGTGCTATCGAAATGAAAGAAATTTGCGAACCGTTTATTCGCCGCCGCGCAGTTCGCCACCTCGAAAAAGGACGTGTTGTGATTTTTGGTGCCGGAACCGGAAACCCTTATTTTACAACAGATACAGCCGGATCACTACGTGCAATTGAAATTGAAGCCAATGTTGTGTTGAAAGGCACACGTGTTGACGGTATTTACACTGCCGATCCTGAGAAAGACAAAACCGCTGTGAAGTACGATACCATCACTTTTAACGAAGTGTATGAGAAAAATCTCAGCGTGATGGATATGACGGCATTCACACTCTGCAACGAAAACAAGCTGCCCATCATTGTATTTGACATGAACAAACCCGGCAACTTGAAAAAGGTAGTGCTTGGTGAGCAAGTGGGCACACTTGTTGAGTTTTAGTCCTGCGAATTTCAAAGCACCAACAACACTGCTTTTTCATTATTTTAGCACCTCACATTTTATCAGCCGCATACTATGAATGAAGATCTCCAGCTGATTATTGATGCCATGGAAGAATCCATGCAAAATTCAGTGTCGCACCTCGAAGACGAACTGAGCCGCATCCGCGGTGGCCGCGCATCATCAAGCCTTCTCGATGGCGTTTTTGTTGACTATTACGGAAGCAGCACGCCGCTGAGTCAGGTAGCCAACGTAAACACTCCGGATGCGCGTACAATTTCAGTTCAGCCTTGGGAAAAAACAATGCTTGATCCCATTATGCGTGCCATTCAGGCCGCAAACCTCGGGTTCAATCCTACAAATAACGGCACAATCATCATCTGTGCAATTCCGCCAATGACCGAAGAGCGCCGCCGCGATCTTGTTAAACGTGCAAAATCAGAAGGCGAAAACGCTAAAGTAAGTGTTCGGAATGCCCGTCGTGATGCCAACGAAGAAATCAAAAAGCTCACCAAAAACGGATTGCCGGAAGATGAAGGCAAAGAAGGTGAAGCCAAAGTGCAGCAGATTACCGATGCATTTATCGGTAAAATAGATAAGCACCTCGAAACCAAAGAAAAAGAAATACTTACTGTGTAAGTTTTCTGTCAGAAAAAGAGAAGCCCGATTCATAAAATCGGGCTTCTCTTTTTTAAAATATTACCAAAGTTTCCACCAGGGCTTTTTAGTAGCTTGTGGTTCTTCTTCATTACTCCGATTTTCTTCGGAGTTACTGACAGTTACAGTGTCAGCAATCCTTGCGAGTTGATCTGCCAAAACCTCTATTTCTTCTGGTGAAAAGACTTCTGCCAGGAAGTTTGTCTCATCAATAAGTTTGAAGTGAGAATCACTATTTAATATCGGTAAAATCAGATCATGTTTGATTTTATAAATCGTGTTTTTAGAGTCTACATTGATCGAAACAAATATCCAGTCGGCTTTGTAGATATAGCTGGCTATTTCAGGGCTCCAAATAATTGCCGGTTCAGGCTTTCCGCCCACTGGTCCGTCAACCTGATATCGAGAAGGAGTAAAATAGGTTTGTAGCGAATTTTGATGTTCAGTGAAATGTGCAACTAGTTTTTCAAACACTGTTTTTGTATCATCATTCTCAATGCCGAGCTGGCTCAGCAGTTTTGTGCCTACTGCATAATCACCCCGATAACCAAAGAGCGTGATCGGGCCTTTCCCGTCACGGATCATTGCTGTAATTACATTTACCCCTTGCAGCGCCTGTTCTGCTATCCAGCTATCGGTGGCGAGTTCTTTGAACTCTTTGGTTTTCATTTCGGGATGATTCTCGGGCTGGATAAGATCCTCTGCAAACTCGGCTATGGTGATTGCTGCTTTTATAGCCAGCTGCCAATCGGCAATTGATGCCAGCGCACTGAGCGATACTTCATATCCTTTTTCTCCCCTGTAAACACTTGCACCCCGTGTGGAGAGTCCGGGACGATGAAGTTTTTCTCCTTCATCCAGCAGCGTTTCATCGAGAATAGCTGAGCTGTGTTTTGAATGCTTGTCTTCATGGAGAAGCTGCTTAAACAACCAGCCTTTGGTGATTGATTTTTTTGAAGGAATATAAAAAACGAAACTCATTGCTGTTGTTAGTTAGATGCTGCAAATACTTTTGTACCCTCAGAACAGTTGGCGCAAATATCAATACTGTTGCGCGATTGAAGAATTGCTCCGCGAAAGTTTTGGTATGAAGAATTTTTCCAGATGTGCTTAAGCGACTGCGATGTTAAATCACCTAGCTGATGTGCTGCATCTTTGTCAAAGCAACACGGAACTACTTTTCCGTCCCAGGTCACAACGCATGAGTGCCACATTTTCCAGCATTGATTGAGCAGTTGTCCGCGAAGTTTGTATTTCCCGTTGGGCATCCGCACATATCTCGAAAATGCTTCGTTCTCGGGCATCAGGTCATTTCCGTTTTCGTAATCATACAGTTGAGCTGTTTTGAAAACAATCTCATCAACTCCAATTTCAGCGGCCAGTTTTTTTGCTGCTTCAATTTCATTTTCATTGGCGCGAACAACCAGAAATTGAAACACTACAAACGGCGTTGCTGATTGCATTTCCTGACGCATTTGCATCATTGTGCGCGCACCTTCAAGCACTGTGCTTAGTTTTCCTCCGATGCGGTAATTGGAATAGGATTCCTGTGTAACTCCATCGAGCGAAATGATAAGCTTGCTGAGTCCTGATGCGATTGTTTTTCTGGCATTTTCAGGAGTCAGATAATGTGCATTGGTCGATGTAACGGTGGTGAGTTTTTGTTTGGCTGCAGTTGCAACCATTGCTGTAAACTGCGGATGCAGATAAGGTTCGCCTTGAAAATAGAACGTAAGGTAAGCTGCATGCGATTTTATTTCTCCCGAGATTTTCTCAAACAATTTTTGATCGAGCATTCCTGTTGGCCGTGTAAAACTTCGTAATCCGCTCGGACATTCCGGACAGCGCAGGTTGCAGGATGTAGTTGGTTCAACTGCAATAGCAGAAGGCAATGCGGGCATCCATGCTTTGCGGGTAATGCGCGAAAAGTGATAGGAGATCAACAGCAATGCGGCATTCAGAAACCTGCGCAAAGTAAAACTGCGCAGCAAAATGCGGTTCCATGAAATACGCGGCAGTGTAGCTGGTTTCACAACTCCGAAGGTACGAAGCCCTGCGAATAGTTGTAACGCAAAAACACCTCTGTAAAAATTACAGAGGTGTTTGCACAAACAAGTAAATCAACGTGTACTTACGCGTCAATTTTAGCGTAGCGCGCATTTTTCTCAATAAACTCGCGGCGCGGCGGAACGTCATCGCCCATGAGCATCGAGAAAATACGATCGGCTTCGGCAGCACTCTCAATCGTTACCTGGCGCAATGTGCGGAAATCCGGGTTGAGTGTGGTTGACCAAAGCTGCTCTGCATTCATTTCACCGAGACCTTTGTAACGCTGAATGTTTACAGAACTTTCTTTGCCTTCGCCGGCAAGTTCTTTCACAAAAGTATCACGCTGCTCTTCGGTCCAGCAGTAACGCTCTTCTTTTCCTTTTTTCACGAGATAGAGTGGCGGAGTGGCAATATAGATATAGCCAAGCTCAACCAGTTCTTTCATGTGGCGGAAGAAGAAGGTGAGAATAAGTGTGGTAATGTGGCTGCCGTCAACGTCAGCATCGCACATGATAATTACTTTGTGGTAACGAAGCTTATCGAGATTGAGTGCGCGTTCATCTTCAGATGTACCGCGGAACACGCCGAGTGCAGTGAAGATGTTTTTAATTTCCTCGTTCTCGTAAATCTTATGCTCCATAGCTTTCTCCACGTTCAGGATTTTACCGCGGAGCGGAAGAATAGCCTGAAATGCGCGGTTACGGCCTTGTTTAGCTGTTCCGCCGGCAGAGTCACCTTCGACGAGGAAGAGCTCACATTTTGAAGCATCGCTTTCCGCGCAATCCGCTAGTTTACCCGGAAGTCCGCCGCCGGTAAGAGCGCCTTTGCGCTGAACCATTTCGCGGGCTTTACGTGCAGCGTGACGTGCAGTTGCAGCAAGAATTACTTTGTCAACAATCATGCGCGCTTGTTTGGGATGCTCTTCAAGATAGTTGTTGAGCATTTCACTAACAGCAGCACTCACTGCGCCGTCAACATCGCTGTTGCCGAGTTTGGTTTTTGTTTGTCCTTCAAATTGCGGCTCGGCAACTTTCACGGAAATAACGGCAGTAAGACCTTCGCGGAAATCGTCGCCGTTAACTTCAAACTTAAGTTTCGAAAGCATGCCTTCTTTATCGGCATAGGCTTTGAGTGTACGTGTAAGACCGCGACGGAAACCGGCAACGTGTGTACCGCCTTCGTGTGTATTGATGTTGTTTACATACGAGTGCAGGTTCTCACTGAACGTTGAGTTATACTGCATGGCCACTTCAACGGGAATGCCGTTGCGTTCGCCTTCCATGTAAATTACATCTTCGATCAGCTTCTCGCGGTTAGCATCGAGGTATTCAACAAATTCGCGAAGACCGCCCTGCGAATAAAATACATCGCCGGGGTGTGAGCCATCGTCGTTTGTTACGCGGCGATCTTCGAGTGTAATGGTGATGCCTTTATTGAGATAAGCCAGTTCGCGCATACGTGCAGCCAGCGTATCGTAATTGTATTCTGATACAATGAAAATTGTGTTATCAGGGTGAAAGTGAACTTCTGTACCGGTTTCCTCACTTACGCCAATTTCTTTAACCGGATAAAGTGGTTTACCGATGCTGAATTCCTGCTGGTAGATTTTACCCTGACGGCGAACGGTAACTTTGAGATGATCAGACAGTGCATTTACGCAAGAAACACCAACACCGTGCAAACCGCCGGATACTTTGTAAGAATCTTTATCGAATTTACCGCCGGCATGAAGCACAGTCATAACAACTTCCAACGCTGAACGCTGTTCTTTCTGGTGCATATCAACCGGAATGCCCCGGCCATCATCTTTAACAGAAATAGAGTTGTCGGGATGAATAGCTACAGAAATGTTTTTACAATGACCTGCAAGCGCTTCATCAATAGAATTGTCCACTACCTCATAAACAAGGTGATGTAAACCTTTAATACCAATATCACCGATGTACATCGCCGGACGCTTACGAACGGCTTCCAGACCTTCAAGAACCTGGATACTGTCGGCCGAATAGTCAGAGGCCTGTTTTTCTTTCACGATTTCTTCCATAGTTGAACCCAGTATTATCCCTTTAGGATTGGGTATTGCAAATATACCGAAAATACAGGAGAAAACAGGCTCAAAACCGCGAAAAACGGGGCTGTTTTTCCACAGTATGTGTAAAAAAACAGCCCCGAAAATTTGGTGAAACGAAGTTTTTGATTTTGGAGGAATATCTTACGTATTCAGACCAAAAAATGCTTTGCAACTCAAAACGTGAAAGTTAGACCTGCAAGAACGTTGAAGCGCTGTGTTGGATAGGCATACCAGCGATAATAACGCTGTGCTCCGAGGTTGTTGAAATTCGCGAAAACAGAGAGGAATTTCGTGTAGCGATATTCAAAACCAAGATTGATATCGGGTACACCTTTCAGTAATTCTGCTGTGAATACAGTGCCTGAACTATCAGCAAGTCGGGCATATTGTCCGTTCAGGTAATAAGCCTGCATGCGTACAATTATTTTATCGCGCAGGTTGTACTGTCCGGTGAGCCCCATGCGCAGCGTGGGTGTATGCCAGGGGTGCTGCTGTGTATTCAAATCATACTGAAACCAGTCAACAGTAGCTGTAACATTCAGTCGTTCGCGCTGCTGCCACGAAAGCTGGCCGTGAACAGTAAGCACCTGAACAGTATCCCAAACAATGGCAAAACGATTCTGTCCTGCATCCTGAGCTTCGAATGTATTTACAAAGAAAGGTGCATCAACAAGTTCAAAACGACCGGCACGAATGTCATAAGCGAGGTTAGAACTTACACTTCCCCGGATACCGGCAGCTACGTCAAACTTACGTTGTGTAAACCGCAATGCTGTGCTTTGTGATGAAAGCAGGTACGGATTGACATCAGTAATACTTCTGTAGCTGTTGCGGTTCAGTCCGCCGGTCATTTGCAGATACGGCACAAATAAATTGTGGAAGAGTTTTACGCCAATTGAAGCCTGCGGATAAAAGAACGTATTGCCTTTTCCGCCCTGATAAATTGCAATACCTACCGATGCATCAAACAATTCGTTTTGTGCATGGTACTCGGGCTTTAACCAGCCAAATGTGTTTTGTGCCGTATCAGTTGGTGTTGCATTGCGGTTGTAATCAATGCCTAATTCGGCAGTGACAAACTCTTTTCCGCGAATGTAGCGATGACCGAAACCGGTGAAACGGATGTTGTCTTCGTTGGCTTTGAATGCATCGTTAAGGTGGTGATAATCGACCCGGAA
>CALRTD020000226.1:0-7056 GCA_943371015.1 Synechococcus sp. UW140
TTTACTTTTAATGAATCCGATGTTCTCTGTATTGATTTTATTTTACTTGTTAACTCAATGTATTGAGGTTCGATCTGATTTAATCTATCTTGAAGCCCATTAACAATACTTTCAAATTTTTCTCGATCCATAGTTTGTTTATTTTTTGAGTTTAGAAAAACTTTGACTTGATCGTCAACCCGAATATCTTTTGCTTTAATAATTGATTTTAGTATAATTCCTTCAAAGGAACGGCAACGACTAAGTGCAACATATGTTTGACCTGTTGTAAAGGCTCCATTACCGAGATCAATAACTATATTATCAAACGATTGGCCCTGACTTTTGTGAATCGTTACCGCCCAAGCTAACTTGACCGGAAACTGAGTGAATGTGCCACTAATTTTTTTTTCAATACGTTCATCTTTTTTATTCCAGATATATTCGTAGTTTTCCCATATAACTCTCTGGACATCATATGTTTGTTTATTTGAATTTAGCTTGATTCTTAATGATTTTTCACTTATCGATACCACTTTTCCTAAACTGCCATTTACCCATCGTTTATCGGTATCATTCTTAATAAACATTATCTGTGAATTAACTTTGATTTTGAGAATTTTGTCAGCAGGGAGTTTATTTTCACTGCGTTCATTAACAAATGATCCAGTTAATTCAGCTTGGAATTCATAACATTTACTCTTAATTTTTTGGAGTTCTAGCTGATTAGTATTTCTTACTATTTCATTGGTTGTAGCCAAAATGATTTCAAAATCTTTACTATTGGGAATATAAGCTGGGTTATATCTCTGATTTAATTGCATAATATGAGATAGGTCTAAATTGTCTTCTCTTACCCCATTTAATAACTCTATGAAATTTTTGTCTTTTTGGCGATAAACTTTTTCAAGTTCAACAATATGATATTTAAGTCCCAATTCAAAAGCTAAAGCACTGAAAAAATAAGGTGTTTTATAGTTTTGACTTATGATTTGTACTTCTTCTGTTCTTCTATTATCAATAACAGGTGGTAGTTGGAATAAATCGCCGATTAAGAGTAGTTGTTTCCCTGCAAATGGTATTCTTGAATTCAGATTTTTTCTTAAGGAAAGATCAATAGCATTCATTAGATCACATCTTACCATAGAAATTTCATCAATAATTATTAGTTCAAGTTTATGGAGTAAATCTTTTTTATTATTTAACTGAGATAAATCCTTATCTAATGGTAAGTAAGGTCTAGGTTCCAATTGAAAAAAGGAATGTAAGGTTTGGCCTTCTACATTTATTGCAGCTATTCCAGTAGGCGCTAATATTATATATGATTTATTGATATGTTTAATTAGATTTTTAAGTAGGGTTGATTTGCCTGTCCCAGCTTTTCCAGTCAAAAAAACTGAGTCATTTGTGTAATTTACAATACGAATTAAATCTCTTGCTTCTTGATTGTCCGAATACTCATCTAGAATATATTTCATTTTTAGTAATTAAGAGTTTAGGGTAATAAGATTGTATTTACACAAAATATTATTTATTTATTCTGTAGATATCCTTAGATCAGATGATTTTTACGTAATTACATCTAGTAACTAAGAGATGTATAGTTTTAGAATGCCCTTATCGGTAAATATAGTCCTTTGTGATTTATTCGATTTTAATACTAGTAAAAGTATATAGGATTTGATTTTAAAATATATATTTAACTTGAGTAAAGAACATGAGAATAGTTTTTGGTTGAATTGAAATAAAATATAATCAATATCTAAAACATAAAGATTAATTGTAGTTATAGAACAATATTATTACTGATCTTCAATAACCAGCTTAAGTCAGCTTATTTCCGCCATTTTTTACAAGTTTTTTTACTTTGGCATGGCTTGCGGTTTTGTTTTGCTTCACATCGGCTAATCCGGCTTCTATCTTTTCTATAATAATTAATTGTTCAATAAAATCATCAAGATCAAATTCTTTTGGGAATTCATTTAGTGCTGAAATCACCACATCTCTTTTCATACTCAAACATACAAAATATACATTGCTTACAGCTCTTTGTTAGCATCATACATCAGCTTCCGGCGATACAAAAAAGCTAAAATGCACTTTCCCGTATTTCCTTACTTCTGTAAGCTTACTGGTATCCGTAAACCGAGTACTGTCGGGATGTTCGATGATAAGCATGCCGCCGGGTGCGAGCAGGTTATTTTCAAAAATCAGGCGGGGAATTTCTGCTGCTTCTGCCAGATCAAACGGAGGATCGACGAAAATGAGCGACCATTGTTTGCCTGCTTTGCCGATGAACGAAAATACATCGCTGCGCACGGTGCGTATGGCGCGAAATTCGAATTTGGCAGCGGTGTTTTGTATGAAGGTGATGCAGCGCGCATCTTTATCAACACAGGTAATATTTTTGCAGCCGCGCGAAGCCAGTTCGTAGCTGATGTTTCCGGTTCCTGCAAACAAGTCGAGCACTGTTTCTTCTTCCGGATCAATGCGGTTGTTGAGCACGTTGAACAGGCCTTCTTTGGCAAAATCGGTAGTGGGGCGCACCGGAAGATTGGCAGGTGCAAGAATACGGCGGCCTTTGTGGGTACCGCTGATGATTCGGATCATGCGTAATAATGTAGCGCAAAAAGGTTGTAGTGCCAGTGCGTAAGCAGTTGCCCGAAACCACCCGAAAACCGGGCTTCTACAGGGCGGCCGCCAAACTTTACGTGGCGCACATATTTGCTGATGAGTTTATAGATACCCGAATCCGGGGCAATTTCTCCGACAATTTCAAGCGGCACCTGTTCGGGATTGAGCCGCAACTGTTCGCAGGCAAAAAGCAGAAAATACACCACATCTTCGGCACTCTGGTAGCGGTAGGTATTGGCCAGCAGCAGCAATCCGCCTTCAGAAATGACCAGATCAAACCGTTGCGGTTGGATATGCACCAGGATGCGGCGACCTGCGGTGTTTTTGTTTACAGACAGCGTGCGTTCAATAAGCGGCGAAAGATTATTTCGGAAACGGATGCCGGTAAACTGCTTGCGCAGCGCCGCTGTAAGCGTTTCGGAAACGGCATAAATGTTTCGCGCATCGGGCTGGCGGAGCAAATCGGTAATTACTTCGTCTTGCCCGGTGAGCGGTTGGTTGAAGCGGAGATAACCCGCCGCCGCCGCACTGTCGAAAAGCGCTGCCGGCACAAGCGTGAAGCGTTCGGTAACCAAAATGCAGTCAACACGCTTGAACCGATTGGTTAGCCATTCGTGACTGGCGGCAAGCTGCTCAACGGTTGCTGCAAGCATATTTTCGTCGGCAATTTTCCGCAGTGGATAGTGCTCGAAGGCCAGAAAATCGTTTGTAAGATTATCGAGCACCGCCAGAGCAATGCCTTCAGTGCCGATTTCGAGCACGAGGCAGAAGCTTTCGCTGCGGTCGGGATCAAAAGCGGGATCGCGGAAACTGATTGCGGGGACGGGAGTGCGAGCGGCCATACGAGGTCAAAGGTACAAATATGCCGCTCAACCTTCGGCCCAAAGACGCATGAGGTTGCTCCAGCTTTGCAGAATGAGGCTGGCCTCGTTGGCGTTTTCACTTTTTTCGCTCAGCGACTGATATACGCGCTGGAGGTTAAAGAGTATATCACGCTGCTGCGGGTTGCGCACTGCGCTTTGAATCCAGCTGATCGCCGCAATGCGGCGGCCGGCCTTTACTTCGCACACGCGGTGAACATACTGACTTTGATAAACAACAGCGCTGCCGCGAGCCGGTTTTATGCGCTCGGTGCCCGCAGCTGTTTGTATTTCCAGCTCACCGCCTTCACAGGCTGTGGGTTCGCTCAGGAAAATAGTAATGGCCATGTCTGTACGAACCGGCGGATTACCGATCATCGGATGATCAATATGCCAGCCGTAGCTGTGCCCCTGATCATAACGGGTTACCGAAAACGGAACCATGCGCAGCGGAGCAAACAGCGCCTGGAAGATGGGCAGCTGAACGAGCGCCTGATTGATAATTTGGTGGATTTGCGGCATCACACTGCGCTCATCGGCCGGAAGGTGAAGGTTATTTCGAACGCCATCACGCTCATGTTCCTGAGGTGCAATGAATTGTGCGGTATTCAACAGCGCATCTATTGATGAAAGTTGCTGCTGAGTGAGAAGATTATCGAGTATGATATAAGGTTGCGTGTTCATAGTTTGCAAATATGAGGAAAGGGCGGGCAGATTGGTGTTGAAAAGGAAGGCTGTTGAATAATTTTGTGGAGCGGATGGTAATGTTAGGTGTTTTGTCATTATATTTGTCTGGTCATATTTTAGTTTAAATAATTGATTATAATGCGTTTGTCAGATAAATATCAACACATAAAATTCAGAAAACACTGGTCATTTGTCAATGATTCTCTATTTCTCCTCGGCCAATGTGAGGCGCTTGTCAGATCTATCTCCAACACGCCTATTTTACCCGAAAAGCATGAGGGGTTGCTTGAACTTTCGCTGATGCGCGGCGCGCAGTCAACCACAGCAATAGAAGGCAATACACTTTCCGAAGCCGATATCTTACGCATCAGAAACGGTGAGCGTATGCCGCCCAGCCGCGCCTATCAGGAAACAGAAGTGCGCAATGTTTTGGATGCATTCAATTTACTGCTGAAAGAAATAATTGCGGAAGATCATTCGGAGCGTATTACGCCGGGCTTAGTTATGCGCCTGCACAAATTAGTGGGTAAAGATCTTGGCGAACACCTTGACGCCATTCCCGGTCGTTTCAGAACCGACAACCGCATTGTAGGCACCTACCGCTGTCCCGATCATGAAGATGTGCCGGAGTTGATGGAGAACTACTGCCGCTGGTTGCTTGAAGAGTTTCATTACCCGGCCGGGCAGTCGTTTGCCGCTGTGGTTACCGAAGCCATTGTTGCGCATGTTTATCTCGAATGGATTCACCCGTTTGGTGACGGAAACGGCCGCACGGGCAGGCTGCTGGAATTTTACATTCTGCTGCGCGGAGGCTTACCTGATATTGCTTCGCACATCCTATCCAATCACTACAACGATACGCGTCCCGAATATTACAGGCAGTTGGAAAATGCTTCGCGCACCCGTGATCTCTCTGATTTTATCCATTATGCTTTGCAGGGGCTGCGCGATGGCTTAGTGCAGGTACTTGATGTTGTTCAGGAAAGTCAGTTTAACATTACCTGGCAGAAATATATTTACGACAGGCTCGGCTCTAAAACCTATAAGCAGCGTGATACTTACGAGCGGCAGCGTGAACTGATGCTGGCTTTTCCGGTGAACAAAACACTGCTGCTTTCGGATCTTGATTTACTTACACCGGTAGTTGCAAAGTTGTATGCAAAAGTACACGAGCGCACCCTTCGCCGCGATGTGGAAGAACTTGTTGCGCTGGGTTTGTTAGTGGCCGAAGAAAAAGGCTGGCGGGTTGCCTCTGAACAAGTTCAGGGGCTTATTGCCCGAAAGAAATTTGCAACTTCGCCACAGCAATGAATTTCACCAGCCTCATTTTGCAGGAATTTCCGTTTGAGCCTACCGAGCCTCAGCGCCGGGTGGTGGAGAAACTGGCTGCATTTGTTACTGACCCCGATCCGCAGCGTGTTTTTTTGCTTCGCGGATATGCGGGTACAGGTAAGACAAGTTTGGTAAGTGCACTTGTACGGGCACTGCCCGGCATTCGCCGCCGCTGTGTGCTGCTGGCCCCTACAGGCCGAGCGGCAAAAGTGCTCACCGGCTATTCGGGAGAAACGGCGTGGACCATTCACAAAAAGATTTACCGCCCTTCAGTTTCGGCTGATGAAGGCTGGTTTGCGCTCCAAAGCAATCCGCATCGTAACACGCTGTTTATCGTTGACGAAGCCTCGATGATTGGCGAAGGTGGCTCGGAAAAAGGCTTTACAAAGCAAAGTCTGCTCGACGATTTAATGCAGTATGTATATGGCGGCGACAACTGCCGGCTGCTGCTGGTGGGCGATACCGCACAGCTTCCGCCGGTGGGTTTGGTAAACAGTCCGGCACTTGATCCTGATTTTCTGGCGCGTGCTTATGCTTTGCCGGTTGCAGCATTTGAATTGCGTGAAGTAGTGCGGCAAAGTCAGGAATCGGGAGTACTTTACAATGCAACCAAACTGCGTATTGATATTGCTTCGGGCGAAAAAACGGTGCAGCCGAAATTTGAACTCGCCGGTTATAAAGATGTGATTCGCATACAAGGCGGCGAGCTGCTGGATGCGCTCGAAGATGCTTACCGCAACTACGGAGCCGAAGACACGATTGTCATTTGCCGATCAAACAAGCGGGCCAATTTATTCAACCAGCAAATCCGCGCCCGCATCCGCTGGCAGGAAGATGAGATTTCATCGGGCGATCATTTGATGGTGGTAAAGAATAATTACATGTGGCTGCCCGGCGAATCGAAAGCCGGATTTATTGCCAATGGAGATGCTGCCGTGATACAGCGCATTACCCGCTACCGCGAAATGCACGGTTTCCGTTTTGCCGATGTACAGTTGCAGCTCACTGATTATCCCGATGAACCTGAACTGGAAGCGCGGATTATTCTCGATACGCTGCACACAGAAGGGCCTTCGCTTACTCCGCAGCAACAGCAACAACTATACGAAAGCGTGGCTGAAGATTACATGCACCTGCCCACCAAGCGCGACCGCTACTTAGGTATGAAAGCAGATCCATGGCTCAATGCGTTGCAGGTAAAGTTCGGTTATGCAGTTACCTGTCATAAAGCGCAGGGTGGACAGTGGAAAGCCGTTTTTATTGAGCAGGGTTATCTTACTGATGAAATGATGAATGCCGATTTTCTGCGCTGGCTTTACACAGCAATTACGCGTACTACAGAGAAAGTTTATCTCATTAATTTCAATGAAACTTTTTTTGATTGATTTTGTCGGCTATTCCTTTATGGAATAACAATACCCGATGCGTTATTGGTGTACTGCAACTGCTGAACACACAGAATACCTAAAACACGGTATCAGAATACCATTGATAGGGTATTGATGATGGTTGTTTGTGCAGGTAGTTTTGCAGTCGCTAATCACACATTATGAAAAAGTATATT
>CALRTD020000227.1:0-7056 GCA_943371015.1 Synechococcus sp. UW140
CCGAACTCAACGGAAGCGAAAACCGGAATGCTCAATTCCGAACGGTTATTGCCTGGACAAACGGCCAAGAAGAGCGGCTGTTTGAGGGAATTGTAAAAGGAAAGATTGCTGCAGCTCCTTCCGGTACATCAGGCTTTGGCTATGATCCGGTGTTTTTGCCCGAAAACAGCTCAAAAACCTTTGCGGAAATGACCATGGAGGAGAAAAATACGGTGAGTCACAGAGCGCGTGCGTTTACCGCATTTACCAGCTGGCTCAGCGCGATGTAACCAGAAAATCGTAACTGAGCTTAGCTTTCAGCGAATCGGGAACAATGCCTTTTATCAGCTCATTCACTTTGTCGTTGATCTGATAAAATTTGTCATTTTCATGCATTGTACCCGATTTATCGACAAACAACTGACGTTTCCCTGATTGCACCAGAATACGAATGTCATTGGTTCTGTAACTGGTTGCAATTGTTGTTTTTAGCTCAGGTTTCAGTTTGTCAAAATCTTTGAAAAACTGTTGTTGCTGATGTACCGCAACTTTCCAGAATGCAGCAGTTGCGATATTTTTCTCCGTAATTCCCTGAACACTAATTGTATTAACCGGAATGCCGTACAGCATGGTTACGGTTGATGAGTTCAGTTTTTTTTCACCTCCGCAGGCAGCTAACAGCACTATTGCCGCAAGGGCAATTTTCATCATTAATTGTCTCTTCAGCATCATATCAGCAGGTTTTGCATGCTTTACGTCTGTATCATGGAAAAAGATTACGTATTTCGTTGAATGATGTTTAATTGAGGCTGAATGCCGTTTGATCTTCGTTGAAACAGTTAATGTTAATTCCTTTGTTTATATAGGTTTCAGCCGTAGCAGACAACAAGTATTTGTTGTTTTTATTATTAAACACAAATTACTCGTGAAAGGTTGCATAAACGGAAGAAAGACTTTTATTGCCACTTGAAGTAAAAGAGGGCAACTCATTACAGCATAACACCTATCCCACTAACACACCCCTGTGCAAAAAACACCCGAACAATGGTCCCGGCAGCGCCGCAGAGCCGGTTCAGATACATTATCTTTGGGGCTGTTCGTATGAAACTAAGAATAGGAATTTTCTTCGGCGGCACCTCGCGTGAGCGTGAAATCTCATTTGCCGGCGGTCGCACGGTTTACGATAACCTGGATAAGGCGCTGTTTGAGCCTGTGCCTTTGTTTGTTGACAGTTTCGGGCAGTTTGTGCTGCTCGACTGGCAGTATGTGTACAAAGGTTCGGTGCGTGATTTTTATCCGCCCGTTGATCTGATTCCCGAATCGCCGGGCGAATTTCAGATTTACGCCGAAAGCCTGAACCCCGATGCTTCCCGCCGCCGTGAACTGGCCGCCCCGCTGGGGCGCATTGTGCAACCCGGCGAGCTGCACGAACTGATAGACATTGCTTTTCTCGCCCTGCATGGTCCCGACGGCGAAGACGGCCGCATTCAGGGTTTGCTGGAGTACCTCGGCATTGCCTACACCGGCAGCGGCATCCTGCCTTCAGCCATCGGAATCGACAAGGCGGTACAGAAACGGCTGATGGTGAATGCCGGCTTTGCCTCGCCGAAGTTTTTTACCGTGGGGCGCGCCGCATGGATGAGCGGCCACAGAAAGTCTGTTTTTGAAAAAGCTCAGGCCGAAATCGGTTTTCCGCTGGTCGTAAAATCGGCCACGCAAGGCTCTTCTATCGGTGTGTCGATTTTGCGGGATGCTTCGGAGGCTGATTTCTCGGCTGCGGTTGATAAAAGCTTTTTTATCACCACAGTAACCGCTGCACAGTGGAAAAACCTCGATGCAGCCGGTCGTATCTCATTTATCCGCACACTTACCGATATCCGCGAAGGCATTGGATTACCGGCTATTTTTACCTCCGAAGGTGCCGAAAAACGCACCGTTTATCATCCCGATGAACTGGTGAGTCTTCTTACGCAATATTTTGAAACCTCACAGGCTGATGTGCGCCTCGAAGCGCTGAATGCCGAAAGTGAAGTGCTGATTGAAGGCTTTATTGCCGGGAAAGAATTCTCCTGCATTGTGGTGCAGGACGAAAACGATCAGCCGGTAGCGCTTCCGCCAACTGAAATCCGCAAAGGCGGCGAACTTTTTGATTACCGCTCGAAATACCTGCCCGGGCTTTCGCGCAAGATTACTCCGGTTGAATTGCCGGATGCGCAGATCGAAGAAATACGTTCCGAATGCGAGCGCCTGTTCAACGCGCTTCGGTTTGATGTGTATGCGCGAATTGATGGCTTTATCACCAACGAAGGCAAAATATTCCTGAATGATCCGAATACCACTTCGGGCATGATGCCTTCGTCATTTTTCTTCCATCAGGCCGCCGAAATTGGGCTGAATCCTTCGCAGTTTTTGACCTACATCATCCGCACCTCGCTTCGCCGCCGCATGCTGGGCGACAAAAACGGGCAGCGGTTTGATCATTTGCTGGAAAAATTGGATGCGGCGATGCACCACGCACGCACGCAAGGCACACAGAAAACCCGTGTTGCAGTGGTGCTTGGCGGCTACTCATCAGAACGGCATATTTCTGTGGAAAGCGGGCGGAATATTTACGAAAAGCTGGCTTCTTCTACACGCTATTCGCCCGTTCCGGTATTCTTAACCGGCAGCAGCAGCGAACACGAACTGTATGTGATTCCGGTAAATGTGCTGCTGAAAGACAATGCCGATGATATCCGCGAGAAAATAGAAAAATGGAACGTGCATCCGGTTGTGCAGCGCATTATTGATACCTGCACATCCATAACACATACCTACTCAACACCCGATGCACTTGCAGCTCCGCGCCGGATCAGCTATAACGAACTTCCCGGAATCTGCGAAGCCGTGTTTATTGCGCTTCATGGTCGTCCCGGCGAAGATGGTGCTGTTCAGGAAAAATTAGATGTACTGGGTTTACCGTACAATGGTTCGGGCAAAGCCAGTTCAGAAATTACCATTGATAAATACCGCACCAACGAAATCCTCCGCGAAGGCGGTTATCTTGTGGCTGAACATCTTTTGGTTACTGAAGAAAACTGGACGAACAACCGGGCCGAAGTACTCAACACCATTAACACCAAAATAGGCTGGCCGTTTATTGCCAAGCCGGTTGATGATGGTTGCAGTTCGGCGGTACGCCGCATAAAAACGGAAGCCGAATTAGATGCTTTTGTGAAACTAATCTTCCGCAAAACCGAAGAGCTGGATACCGAAGCCGCAGCTTTGCTGAAAATAAAGCCTAAAGAAGAGTTCCCGCAAAAGAATGTAATTCTGGTTGAAGAACTCATCAGCAAGCGCGATGCAAAGCATTTTCTGGAAATCACCGGCGGAATGCTTACCCGTTTCGGAGATAACGGAACGCTTGAATATGAAGTGTTTGAAGCATCAGAAGCACTTTCGGAAGGTGAAGTACTGTCGCTCGAAGAAAAATTTCTGGCCGGGCAGGGACAAAACATTACACCCGCCCGATATGCCTCAGATGCCGGGCAGCGCAGCCGGATTTCTGAACAGGTAAAGGCAACCCTTGGCGGTGCTGCACGTCTGCTCAATATACAGGGTTACACCCGCATCGATGCATTTGTGCGTGTGTTTTCGCCCGAGCATATTGAAACAGTTTTTGTAGAAGTGAACTCGCTGCCCGGAATGACGCCCGCCACCTGTATCTTTCATCAGGCAGCACTGAACCACTACAAACCCTATGAATTTATTGACCGCATTCTCGATTTTTCATTCGAAAGAAAACGCCGTCAATTGACTACATCTAATTGAGGTATGCTCAAAAAAATGCTCTCGTTCTTCAAAAGCCGCGGCTTCCTTATTAGTTTGGGGATAGCCGTAGTTGGTATTTTCCTGCTGCTCTGGATTATTTTCGGTTGGCTGGGTATGTACACCCGTAATGGCGAAACTGTAGATGTTCCCAATTTTGTGAATCAGAAAACGGCTTCGTTAGCGGCATTTATAGAAGACAAGCCCGTAACGTTTGAAATTGTTGATTCGCTCTGGGATCCCAAGAAACCGAAAGGCACTGTTATCCGTCAGGATCCTGAACCGGGAAGCCAGGTGAAAGAAGGGCGTAAAATTTATCTCTACGTTACTGCAATGGTTCCGCCCAAAATCGGAATGCCGCAGTTGGAGAATCTTTCGCTTCGTCAGGCGCAGTACGTTTGCGAAAGCTACGGGTTAAAGATGAAATACAAGATGGTGAATAATTCATGCAACGGCTGTGTAGTTGAGCAACGGTACAAAGGCAAGCGCATCGAAACAAATTCGCCCATTGAAAAAGGTTCGGAAGTAGAACTGTACATCGGGAAAGGCGAGGAGCAAAGCTCTGGAATGAAAATTCCGAATTTGGTTGGACTTACCTTTCGTGCCGCCCGCGGCAAGCTCATGGACATGAACCTGGAGTGGATGGTGATTGCCGACGACGGCGTGAAAGACACGCTGAATGCGTATATTTATGAACAGACACCCGCACCCGATGGCGACCGCCAGATTGTGCCGGGCACTATAATCGACCTCCGGGTTTCGGCAACAAAAGCTGCTGATCCGGCAGAAGAAAAAGATCCTGAATAAATGAAGATCCAAATTACAGCAGCACTTCTGTTTGGCATAATACGAACTGCCGCGGCCCAAACGAGTGGCGAATATCTTGTTCCGCTGCGCTCTAACCCGGTGCAGGCTGAACAGGCACGATCCGCTGCACGAAATACTGCCGCATCGGTTACAGCTGCAGGTGATACTATTACCCTGCCCGCAAACGGCACCGGAATTACCGATGATTTCAGCTACGACTCACACCGCCCGGATACCATCCTCTGGAATCTGGATGCTGTGCAGCCCAATACCGGCAATTACTCTGGCGTGTTTGTCAACCGCACCTGGGCTATTGCTCCGATAGATCTTGGTGTGTGCACTTTTGACGGATTGAATTTTGATGGTCAGCCTTATGCACCGCTTTCGGCAGTATCATCCTCATCGCCGGCTGATTATCTGACCTCCCGCTATTTTGATTTGCAATCGAAAACCGTTGCCGACTCCGTTTACATTCGCTTTTACTGGCAGGCAAAGGGACGGGGCTATGCGCCCAATGCGCAGGACTCGTTTATGCTTCAGTTTAACTACCCGGCTATCGGGAATGAGTGGAAAACTGTTTGGTATAAAAACGGATATACCCCCTCATTCAGCGATACTAATTTTCATGTTGCCTTAGTTAAGCTCGATGATCCGCAATATTTTGCGAATGGTTTCCGCTTCCGTTTCCGTAACTATGCGGCCACCTGCGGCAGCAACGATCACTGGCATATTGATCAGGTGCGTATCAAAGAACTTTCTAACATCAACGACACGCTTACCGGAGGTATCCGTTATGCGTATTCGCCCGGTTCATTGCTTACTTCTTATACATCAATGCCGTGGTGGCATTACAACCAGCAACCGCTGCCGCTGAAAACCAATCAGCGCATGTTTGTGCGGAACAACGGATCACAGTCAACATCATTTACCTCGTCTGGCTACGAAGTGCGCAACAGCAGCAATACATTGTTGTTTTCTGATAACAACAGCGGCGGTTCGTTTTGTACACCATACATTATTGATGGTTACTACGATGATCCGACCGGCCCGAATATCTGGAATCCAACAATGACTGCAGTAAGCGGATTCCCAACCATGACGGGCCCCGATTTCTTCACAATTGACTATGAATTTAATGCAGGAGCACAAGGCAAAGATTCGGTGCGGGCCGTGCAGCGATTCAATAACTACTATGCTTACGACGATGGCACCGCCGAAGTTGGCTATGGTTTGTTTGGTGTTAATTCATTGCTGGCTTATCAGTTTACATTGCCTCCCGGCGTAACGGATACGCTGAAAGCCGTACAAATGTATTTCCTGCCGGTTCAGGATATTGATGATTTGGCGCTGCGTGAATTTAAACTCACTGTTTGGAGTCAGAGTTCTTCCAATGAACCCGGAACCGTAATTTATCAGCAGGATAATCTCTCCCCTGAGTATTCGCCTGAAACACAAAACCGCTTTATCACATATACCATAGACAGCGGCACTGTAGTGCTGTCGGGCACCTTTTACATTGGCTGGCAGCAACCGGCGATTGATCGGTTATACATTGGCTTTGATTTCAACAACAACAATTCCAATAAGGTTTATTACAACAATACCGGAAGCTGGAACACCTCAATCTTTGATGGTTCGCTAATGATGCGCCCGCTTTTCGGAACAACTGATGATCTTTCGGGAGTAGATGAAAACACCGAAAAGGGGGAGACACAAATTTTTTATCCGAATCCGGCAAATGATGTACTGCTACTTCGGAATTATGAAAGCAGTGCCACTTATGCTGTTGAAGCGTATGATTTAACAGGGCGTGTAGTACTGCAAACTCAGATAAACAGCAATAGTGTGAGTGTATCTGAATTGCCATCCGGTGTTTATTTTTTCCGGGTACGTAATTTACAAACCGAAACCGTGCAAACACAACGAATTATCATTGCACATCAATAAATGAAAAACGGCAGGCGAGAAAGCTTGCCGTTTTCTTTTCTTCAAAAGTATTTCCGCAGCACAAATTGAACCGATATGAACACCGAAATTGCCAACCGTTTCTACACCGCATTTGCCGCCAGCAATTATGAAGAAATGGCTCGGTGTTATCATCCGGAAGCGGTATTCAGTGATCCGGCTTTTCCTAACCTAACTTATAAGCAGGTTTGTGCAATGTGGAAAATGCTCATTACGCGAGGGAAGGATTTAACAGTAAGACACGAAATTTTGAGTAGTGATGCCGACAAAGTGGTTGTGAAATGGATTGCCAATTATTCATTTTCCAAAACCGGACGAAAAGTAGAAAATCACGTTACAGCTACACTGCAGTTTAAAGATGGATTGATTTACCGGCATACCGATACATTTGATTTCCCGAAATGGAGCCGTATGGCATTAGGCACAACCGGATTATTATTGGGGCACTTCGGATTTTTGAGACGAAAAGTTTCAGCAGGTGCAATGGAGCAGCTTCAA
>CALRTD020000228.1:0-7054 GCA_943371015.1 Synechococcus sp. UW140
ACTCCGATACATCTATACTTCCTGCTCCGGCCGCCACCTCCTGCTCCAGCACTGTGCGTCCGCTGCAATCAGAAACGCGCAGCATAGCTGTTCCGCCGTTCCAGTTGTAAAAGGCTGCATCCTGCGCCGGATTCGGATATATGTTAAACTCTGCAGCCTGCACTTCATTTATCGATTGCGGCGCGCACATAGCCAGCGTTAACTTCTGCCAAATTGTATCGTTCAGCAAAAACGGAACATCGCTGGTCGAAAATGGTGTGTTTCCCATACGAATCAGTACAATGTTTTGACTGGGAACTACATCTATAAACTGTCCGTTTTTGCCCAGTGCCGAATACATATCGGCAGGTGCACCGGGGTTAAATGAGCCGGGAAACATAAACTGCAAGCCCGGAGCCAGAAAGCCCGATTTGCCATTCAGCCAGGTCAAATAGCCATACGATGGATTGAGCGGCTGCGTAGTATTCACCATCTGATTAAAATAGGCCGTATCAGAAAGCACGGGAGTGGTGTTCCACACACCACGGTTCAGCAGCAGCAGCCCGAAACGCGCCATACTGCGGGCATTACTGATGTATAAATTATTGTACCCCGAAGGCACAAACAAGCCATTCATTCCGATCGGGATTTCCACCTTCTGCGTCACATACTGATTAAGTGTTTGCCCGGTTGCATTTTCAATAACATCATCAAGCAAAGTATAGGGCCCGTTGTGATAGGCCCAGCGTGTACCGGCATCGGCTAGGTATTGCAAACAGGTGTCGAGTGTGCAGTAATGATCGGGAACTCCGTCGTCAAGACCGGAAGTCATGGTTAACTGATGCCAGATCGTAATTTTTTCTTCCTGCGCCGGCGTGCAAACGGTCCAGCCGGTTCCGATATAATCAGACGTTGTATCTGAAATGCTGAGGTGGCCTTCCTGCTGGGCAATGCCAACGGTAAAAGCCGTAAGTGTTTTACCGGCCGATGCCCAGTACCAGAGACTGTCGGCCGTAAATGTGCCGTAATACTCTTCAATCACAATCTTCCCGTCTTTAAGCACAATAAATGCTTTGGAATTTCGATCGCCTACATACTGAATGAGCGAATCTACTTTATCCTGACACCAACCTAATGAAGCCGGAGAAATGGTATCCCAGGTGTTCCCGGTTGTTGGCGGGAAATAAAGCGACTGTGCTTCAGATCCGATAAAAAAAAGGCTGAAAAATACGGGTAAGAGTTTTTTCATGGCTGTAAAGTATGTGCTGTTTTTAAACGAAGCGAACCTGAGAAGGTTTAATACAGCAATCTTCTTTCATAGATAAAGTAATGATAAACAAAAAGTTGCATTTATCCATTGTGCGTTACCGATAAGAGCAAACCGAACAATCACGATACAGGGTTCTGGCAGAAATAAGCAACAATACAGCCCTGTATTTCTGCGTTCCGCTATCTTTATGCCCGATGAAACGCCTTTTGCAGTTTTACACATTGGTATTACTTGTGCTTGCATCCTGCACTGATGAACCTGTAAAGGACAAGGTGAAAGGAACAGACAGTCTGACAGACACAGCCGGCAATGCTTCGATTGTTCGTTCAGATACAAGTAATGATGCCCGGAAACAAAACGACTGCAGCATTTTGCGCCGCCGTGTGGTGAATGATCCTACCGGGAAGCGATTGCTGAACGATTTGAGATTAATGACCGCCTGCGGACTCGACAGTTTTGACTTTATATATGTACTACCGAATCTCGGACTTGATTACATCACCCATGAGCAAATGTCGGGCAACGACTCGCTTACTTACGGCGACGTGCTCAAACACATCAATGAATTTAAAACCACCGGCACCTACACACAACTTAAAAATCAGGTAATGACGCTCGACAGCCTGAAAAGTGTGCAGTTCAAGCCTCGCGAAATAGAACGCATGAAACCTGTAATGGGCCGCCTCGGATTTACGGAGCCCGAATGGCTTTCATTCTCCAAATTTGCAACCACTTATCCCCTGCCCAAAGACCGACCGATGAGCTGGGGCGAAATGCTTGAAGCGTTTGACGGATATCTGGCCAAAGACTCAAAGTAATGCGCATTATCAACCTCACCTACGCTGCCGCCTGCACGGCTGTTCTCCTGCTGCTGGCAGGATGTCCGGGCCAACCTGTGCAAAAAACATCAGAAAACACACGGCTTTCCGAATTGCATGCCGCCGTTCAGCAAATACGCACAGCTGGACTGCTTGCCGGCTGGACCGATACCCGAATTGATTCGCTCGAAAAAGTAAGTCTCGGTGCCGACTCGCTCAATGCCCTTCAGGATTTGCTGGTACGAGCCGGCGAAATGCTGGATATACGTCTCGGCGGCGATACCGATATGACGGCAGCAGCGCTTTATATTCCCGAGTTCGAAAAAATCACCAAGCGCTGGCCCGATCTGAAAGCCGACAGTGTAAGCGGAGAGTTTTTGCCGAGCGATCCGGAAAGCAAAGATACCGGAATGGCATTAGTACGTTTCAGAGCCGATAACCGCACTTACGAACGTCGTCATTACTGGATGAGCGATGATGTGACCGATTATCTTTTTTACCGCACATTCAACAAACTCCTGGCCGATCGCGGCGAGAACACGCGTCTGTTCATGGTGCAATACCTCTGCCGCAACTGCAAAAACATTTTCGACGATCGCGAAATCCAGCCCGATATAAAACACATCGGATTGCTTCGCTTAACCGAAGCACAAGGCAAAGCCATTCATCTTGTCGAAGAATTATTGATGGATGATGTAAATGAGTTTACCGTTTACACAACAGCAAAAACCGAACAGGTGCTTGCGCAATTTGAAAAAACGGGCTTGCTTGCTGCCGCCGACAGTGCCTGGTGGTGCGAAGCTAAAGCCGCCGTGCGCCAAACAACTATCTACTCGACTGAAAACATTCTGGATGAGTTCAGCCGCTTTTTCGCCATTGTCGATTTCCGCACACTCAATGATCTTGATCCTTACGGCGAAATGCTTTCGCGCATTGCCGAAACATCAGGCGGAATTTTGGATGCCAGCACCATTGCCGATGAACGCGTGAGCTCAGCTACACACGTAGTGCGGTTCAGCATTGGCAGCAAGCTTTACGAGAAAGCCTACGCACAAAACGATTCAATCTGGTCGCCCGAAATTATTACCGATTTCAACGCTGCGCTTGATGAACAAAAGAAAGGGGCTGCACTTTACACTGTTTTTGCAAAAGGTAAAACACTGCAGTTTGCCCTGATCCGCGACAATGCCGTTGAACAGGCTAAAGCCTCCGGTTTTTTTCCGATGCTGGTGCGCGGAGTGCCGGCAGAAATTATGCAGGAATATACAGCCGCAAAAGAAAACTAACTGAGCGTGAAACTTACCGTTGTTATCGTTAACTACAATGTGCAGCACTTTCTCGAACAGTGCCTGCACAGCGTGCGCAAAGCGATGCAAGGCATAAACGGTGAAGTGTATGTAGTTGACAACAACTCAGTAGATGGCTCGGTGCAATTGGTGCAGGAAAAATTTCCGGAAGTACACCTTATTGCCAATCAGGAAAACACCGGTTTCTCGAAAGCCAACAACCAGGCCATGCGCGTGGCCAAAGGCGAATATATTTTGCTGCTCAACCCCGATACGGTTGTTGAAGAAACTACCTTCAGCAAAGTAATCGCGTTTATGGATGCACACCCCGATGCCGGCGGACTGGGCGTACAGATGATTGACGGAAAAGGACATTTTCTGCCTGAGTCGAAACGCGGATTGCCTACGCCGGCGGTAGCATTTTACAAGATTTTCGGCTTTGCGGCTTTGTTTCCGCGCTCGCGGCGTTTCGGGCGTTATCACTTAGGCTTTCTCGATAAAAATGCAACGCACGAAGTCGATATTCTTTCGGGCGCATTTATGCTGATGCGCAAAACCGCATTGGATAAAGTAGGCTTGCTCGACGAAGATTTTTTCATGTACGGCGAAGACATTGATCTCTCGTACCGCATACAATTAGGAGGCTATAAAAATTACTACTTCCACGATACACGTATTATCCACTACAAAGGCGAAAGCACGAAGAAGAGCAGTGTGAACTATGTGTTTGTGTTTTACCGGGCCATGATCATTTTTGCCCGCAAACACTTTTCGCAGAAAAACGCACGGCTGTTTTCGTTTCTCATCAACTTGGCGGTTTATCTGCGTGCCGGAGCAGCATTGGTTATGCGGGCATTGCGGGCGCTGGCACTGCCGCTGTTTGATGCCGCATTTCTGCTCGGCGGATTGTACTTTATCAAAAACTATTACGAAGCCAACATCAAGCAGGCCGACAGCGGCAACTACTATTCGCCGGAGCTGGTGAATATGTTGTTTCCGGCTTATGTGCTGATCTGGCTCACCGCAGTGTATTTCAGCGGAGGTTACGACAAGCCCGTGCGGCTGCTGAAAATTGTACGCGGCATTGTAGCCGGAACAGCCGCCATTCTTATCGGCTATGCCCTGCTGCCCGAAAGCCTTCGCTTTTCGCGTGCACTGATTTTGCTGGGTGCCGCCTGGGCGCTGGGCGAACTGCTCATCAGCCGGCTGGCTTTTCATGCTTTACGCATCAAGTCGCTGCGTATCGACAGCGGACATCCGCAGCGCATCGCAGTTGTAGGCAGTCCAGACGAATGCCGGCGCGTAAAAGCCCTGCTCAATCAAACCGGTGTAACCAGCAGTTTCATTGGCTTTGTGAGCACCAGCAACGAAGAAATTAACGATCCGGCATTCATTGGCCGCTTCGGGCAGCTGAATGAGGTGGTGACGATTTACAGCATCGACGAAGTGATTTTTTGTGCAAAAGATTTAGCCGCACAAGACATCATCGACCGGATGGCATTGCTCAACACCCCGCGCACGGTCGATTACAAGATTGCACCGCCCGAAAGCTTTTCGATTATCGGCAGCAATTCCATAGACACCGCCGGCGATTTGTATGTGATCGATATCAACTCGGTGAGCAAGCCGGTAAACCGCCGCAACAAACGTGTTTTTGATTTCGGAACGGCATTGCTGCTGCTTCCGCTCTCGCCGCTGCTGATGTGGCTCATGCGCCGCCCGGCAGGTTTCATCCCGAACCTGCTGCGCGTGCTTTTGGGTACACGCACCTGGGTTGGCTACACACCCGGCGCCGATGTGCATCTGCACCTTCCTAAACTCCGCACCGGTATTTTACACACCAACGATCTTTTACCGCACACACAGCGCAGCGAAGTAGTAAGTACGCGCCTGAACATGCTGTATGCGAAAGATTATAAGATTGGAAATGATTTTACGATTTTACGCAGGGCGTTTCGGGAATTGGGAAGGTAATACACGCTGATCAGGATATTAATTTCCAAATCATTCTTGCATTGCTACACATCAATATTGACATAGAAATTGCTTCAACAATAATTGCTTTTAATTGTACCGAATTCGTTATAATTAAAATGCAGAAGCGTTTGCAACAACTCAATAAAATTGCAATTACACAAATGCAATCCTTACTAAATCTGAATATTAAACAGAACCTAAAATAAGGAATGCTAAGACTTCTCAAACTCAACTATTGCAATAAGATGCATGCGGTTACTTTCCTTTTGTTAACTGTGATTTATATCTTCACATCATGTGAACAACCAACTACGCAAAGATCATTTCTTGGGAAAAATCACGCTGAGGAGCAACTAAAATTAACGCTCTCAACCAAGCCAGTGCATAATATTGTTGACAGTACTATAATACTGATCAAAGACAGTGTAACGGCAATACAAATTGCGGAGCCAATCCTTTTCAGCATTTACGGAAAGGACGCAATAACCCAACAACAACCTTACGAATGTTACTTTATTGATAACTACTGGCTATTATCCGGCACATTGCGAACAGACGAGTTGGGTGGCACATTTTTAATAATTATGGATTCCAGAAACGGTGAAATAGTCCGAATTACTCACGGAAAATAAGGCAGATTCTACATAACCCTATTTGTTTCTATTTTTATCAATAAAAAAACTCCCGAAACATTCTGTTTCGGGAGTTCCAATTTTATTCTCTACCCAATTATGCCTTACGCTTAATTGTGCAACCTACAGAAACAGTTGTTGACTTTTCTACAGCTTTGCCTTTCTGAATGGCAAACATGGCATTGTTAAGGTAATTTTCTTTTGCAGCCTTAGCATCTTTCGGGCTATCATCGATTGCACCGTGGTAAGCCAGTTTGCTGTCTTTGTCGAACAGGAAGCACTCGGGTGTGCGGGTTGCACCAAATGCGTCAGCTACTTCTGAATTTACATCAATTACATAAGCGCAGTTGTAGCCCTGCTTTTTGGCATAAGCGGCCATGGCTGTTTGCGAATCTTCGTCGGCACGTTTGCCTTCGTTTGAGTTAACGATTACAACACCAAACTTGAGTCGCTTTGCAACGCGGATAGCATCCATAATGCGGCTTTCATTGGAAATTACATACGGACAAGTGTTGCACGAAAAAATAACCAATGTGCCGAGTTCGCCTTTTTGACCGGCAAGCGTTATTTCTTTATCGCTCACCACATCTTTCATCGCTTTCTCAGCCGATGGCATTGCTGTTCCAATGGCAATAGGTGTAATATCAGCTGCCGGACGAAAAGCCATGAGCATGGTAACGGCTGCAATAGAAAGAAGACTGATTGTTTTTTTCATTTTGTAGTAATGTTGAATGATGAGTGTTGAATGCTGAATGTTATTGTTTGCCTTTAGCAAATTGATAACCGAATCTACGGTTTCTCACAAAATCCAGATTTTGAATTACTCAAAATTACAGCAATTCAAACGTTAACAGCGATAATTTAAGGTTAAAAATCGTTAGTCCCGGTGAACAGTTCTGTGTTTTTGAGTAATTCAGCACTCCTCATTCAACACTCAACATTTCTTTGTAGAGCATTTTCTTTTCCGGAGCCTCGTAGTTGCGCCAGATGTAGTACACTTCTCCGTTTCGGATGCGGATGTGTTTCACAAATTGCTTTTCGATCCGGAAGCTTCCGGTAATTTGTCCGGTGCTGAGATTAATTTTCTTCAGC
>CALRTD020000229.1:0-7010 GCA_943371015.1 Synechococcus sp. UW140
TCCGGCAACTTTGGCAGGCTTTTCACGTAAAAAATTATGTTGCTGCTTTTTTGGCAAAATGATCAGCCGGAATGTTAAAAAAGCAAATGCATTGATGAACAGTTATTTGAATCTCATCTTCACAAATCATAAGGCTTTTTTAACACAAATAATATAACTTAGGAATATTGTTTGCGTTGTTTTGTGAAGTAATTAATATTTACCGCTATGTTGGAGTTCAGCAAAAACGTTCTGGAAAAGGTTAGCTTCGATAGGCAGCTTTTTTACAAAGAATTGGTAAAGGCTGCCCGCTGGGTAAAACCCGACGAGAAGTTGTTGCTCAAAGCCTGGTGTATAGCCACTTTCGGGCATGTATATGGTGATGTCATCCGCGATGTATTCAGCGGGATGAGCCGTTCGTAATTCAACTACTTTTGCGAGGATTTTTCTGGTAATGCTTATGCGTTACCCAGAAAGTTGATGTTGCGTTTCAGCCCTTCAAACTTTGTGCGTTTAACTGCCGAGTGTTTGAAGAGTTTCTGAAAAACATCTTCGGTTAACTCTGTCCACTCTTTTTTGCTCATGCCCAGTAAATCGGGATGCGGCTGAAAAGCAGGTTCGGTGTGCGGTTTACTGAAGCGATTCCACGGACACACATCCTGGCAAATGTCGCAGCCAAACATGTGGTTGGCGAATTTCCCTTTCATGTCGGAAGGCAGCAGGTGGTCTTTCAGTTCGATCGTGAAATACGAAATACACTTGCTGCCGTCAACCACATAAGGCTGCACAATGGCATCCGTCGGGCAAGCGTCGATGCAGCGTGTGCAGGTGCCGCAGTAGTCTTTTACAGGGCCGTCGGGCTCAAGCTCAATATCGAGAATGAGTTCAGCGATGAAGAAGAACGAGCCTTGCTGTTTGTTGATGAGGTTGGTGTGTTTGCCCATCCAGCCCAGTCCGCTGCGTTGTGCCCAGGCTTTATCCATTACGGGAGCCGAATCGGTGAATGCCCGGCCACCAATGCTGCTGCCGATTTCCTGTTGCAACGCATCAATAAGCGCCTTGAGTTTTCGCTTTATTACAAAGTGGTAATCTTCGCCGTAGGCATACTGTGAAATGACAGGTGCTTCGGGGTCGGTTTGCTTTTGCGGATTGTGGTAGTTAAGCAGCAGGGAAATCACCGATTTTGCGCCCGGCACCAGCAGACGCGGATCAAGGCGCATATCAAAATGATTGGCCATATAGCTCATGCTGCCGTGCATGTGGCTGTTGAGCCATTGCTCCAGACGAGGTGCCTCTTCTTCCAGAAACTCAGCTTTAGAAATGCCGCAAAACTCGAAGCCGAGTTGTTTGGCTTGCTGCTTAACAATTGCACTGCGCTGGTGGAGTTGCATGAGGTGAAGTTACACCTTTCGGCGCGGTCTGCCTTTTGCCGTCTTTCGTGAAGCGGCTGTGACCAATGTGCTGCGCATTTTGGGCTGAGCTTTTTTGCCTGTTTTTTTAGCAGCGGCTTTACGCGTTTTCGGCGCAGTCTTTTGGGTAACGTTCTTTATTTCTTTCGGCGGAAAAAGTGTGAGCATACTTTTCCCGAAATCAATTATTCCTTTTGCTTCCATCAGCACATCGCTGCCAATTACACCATCAATCTCCTCAAATCCAATTGAACTGTAGGTTTGGTTGATGTGGCTGAGATCGAGAATAATTGTTGGAAGTTTTTTAATGGTGTATGCGCCCAGCTCCAGTTTAGAAATAAACAGCACCTGACTGTGCATACTTGCGGTACCCAGTCCAGTTGAGAGCCGCTCGTTGTCGTGAAGTGCTTCCCGTTTCAGAAAACGCTTAATACGTTCGCTGTCGAATACGGTTTTTGAAGCGCCGGTATCGAGAATGCAGTTGGCTTTTTTGCCGTTAATTTTTACACGCAGCAAAAGGTGATAACCATCTCCTTCGATACTGAGCACTTGAACGGGTACTTTAACGGATTTCATGCGGTACTAGTAGTGAAAACGAAGCCGCTCCCTGCAATCCCTGCTGACTCCATAAAAACTACGGGGAGCGGGAATTGCGGGGAGCGGCTTATCGTATTTGTCTGATGAATTATGCAGTTGCATTCATGCTGTCGAGCACAGCCATTACTTCGCGAACAGCAACAGCCGATTCATTCACGAGCTTCATTTCATCTTCATTGAGTTTGAGTTCAATGATTTGCTCGATGCCTTTGCGGCCAAGTTTCACGGGAACGCCCATGTAAACACCGTTCAGGCCATACTCGCCCTGCAGCCATGCGCAAACAGGGAAAATACGTTTCTGGTCGCGAACAATGGCTTCAACCATTTGAGCTGCTGCAGCACCGGGTGCATACCAGGCTGATGTTCCCAGCAGGTTTACAATTTCTCCGCCGCCTTTTTTGGTGCGTTCAACAATGGCATCGAGTTCTTCTTTGCTGATGAGCTCGGTAACCGGAATGCCGCCAACTGTGGTGTAGCGGGGCAGGGGAACCATGGTATCGCCGTGGCCGCCCATGAGTACTGCCTGAATGTCTTTCGGTGATACGTTGAGTGCTTCTGCAAGGAATGCGCGGTAACGTGCTGTATCCAGAATACCGGCCATGCCAAATACGCGGCTCGGATCAATTTTAGCTGTGAGATAAGCGCAGTAAGTCATAACATCAAGCGGATTCGATACGATGATGATAATGGCATCGGGCGAATGTTTGATGATGTTTTCGGTAACGCTTTTTACAATAGCCGCGTTGGTTGAAATTAAATCATCGCGACTCATACCGGGTTTACGCGGTAAACCAGATGTAATTACTACAACATCTGAACCGGCAGTTTTTGAATAATCATCTGTAGATCCTTTGATGCGGGTGTCATACAGGTTGATCGGTGCGGTTTGCCAAATGTCGAGTGCTTTACCCTCAGCAAAATTTGGCTTGATGTCAACCAGAATTACTTCGTTGGCGAGTTCTTTGTGTGCGATTACATCAGCACAGGTGGCGCCTACGTTACCGGCACCTACTACAGTTACTTTCATGAGTATGATTAATTGAGTCGATTGTATGAATCAGAAAACGGCCAAAATTAGGATTTCCCCGGCAGCGGCGAACGTGCTTTTTGAAATTTTATTATGTGATTTAACGCAGATTTTCATTTACTGCCATCATTTATATTTAGGGGTTAATTGACGTTAAGTTGTCTTAAAATACCGGTTTGTCCAATAAAATAGCCCGTTTGTCGTATAAAAACGATCAGTTCTGGCACGATTTTTTCACTTTTCTGTCCAGTTGAAGGGTTGGATGTGCCGGTTAAATAAGATTAATACAACTTTCCGATGCGTATAACGTACATTTGTCAGATATTCAACAGCATCCCCTTAATGCAAAAAACATATACAATATTGCTTGGGTTCCTGCTTTTTGCAGCAGGTCTTCATGCACAAACCCCAACCGTTCAGGATTGTCTCGGCGCAATACCTATTTGCCAGAATGTATATTCTACCACAGCTTCTTACAGTGGTGAGGGCAACTACCCGAATGAAATCAACAGCGGTTCTTCCTGTCTTGGGTCCGGTGAGCTGAATGATGTTTGGTACACGTTTACTGTACAACAAAGCGGCAACCTCAACTTTTCAATTACCCCCAACAACAGTTCCGATGATTATGATTGGGCGGTGTATAATCTTACCAATGCAACCTGTGCGCAGATTTTTACAACTCCCGGTTTAGAAGTGAGTTGTAATTTTTCTGCAACTCCCGGCAATACGGGTCCTACAGGCGCATCAACACTTAATTCTCAGCCCGCAAGTGGAACTCCTTTTAATGCCGTTGTTCCGGTAATTGTTGGTCAGACTTACGTGGTGAATGTAAGTAACTTCAGTTCTTCGCAGAACGGTTATACAATTAATTTCGGCGCATCAACAGCCGTTATTTTCGACCAGGTTCCGCCGGTGCTTACGGGTGTAAATAACCCCGGTTGCGGCTCCAATCAGTTGGTGGTTACATTCTCCGAAAATATTTTGTGCAACACCGTTCAGTCTTCCGACTTTACCATTACAGGGCCGGGCGGGCCTTATACGGTTACATCTGTTACTTCCCCTGTTTGTGCGGCGGGGGGTACTTATACAAACACTTATACGGTTACGGTTTCTCCGGCAATTACCAATGCCGGTAATTTCACTGCAAATCTTGTTGGACCTGTTACCGATTTGTGTGGTAATGTGGCCATTTTCCCTGCTTCACAGCCTTTTGTTATTGGCTCATTCACATTTACTACAGCGGCCACAGCAGCAACTTGTGCTGCTACAAACGGAACCGCATCCGTTACTGTAACCGGCCCCGGGCCATTTACCTATACCTGGAGTCCGAATGTGAGTACAACCAACAGCGCAACCGGTTTGGCTTCCGGAACATATACCGTTACCATTCTTGATCAAAGCACTGGTTGTTCATCTACCGATACTGTTGTTGTTCAGCAAAACAATACCCTCACGTCAACAGTATCTCCGAACGATACAATTTGCCCGGGCGGACAAGCAACACTCAGCCTTACACTTCCGAATGCAACTGCGCCGGTAGTTTACAGTTGGAGCAATGGTTTGCCTAATCAGTCTACACACACCGTTTCGCCGGCAGTAACTACAACCTACACCGTTAGCGCAATCGACGGACAGGGTTGTACGGCCGGGCCTTTCTCAATAACCATAACAGTCCCGGGTGCGCTTAGTGTAACCGCAACAACATCGGCAGCATCTGTGTGTGCCGGCAGTCCGGTAACGCTTTCTGCCACCGGAATCGGCGGAACAGCACCGTATTCCTACAATTGGATGCCGGGCAGTTTAGCAGGAGCATCTGTTTCAGCATCGCCAACTACCTTAACAACTTATACCGTTACTATTACCGACGATTGCGGACAAACCAGCACGGCACAGGTTTCGGTAGCCGCTATTCCGCTGCCGGCAGTGAGTTTTGTAGCCGACACCACCTTCGGATGTTCGCCGCTTGCTGTGCAGTTCACCATTACATCCGGCAGCTATCCGGCTGGGTCAACGTATTTCTGGGACTTTGATGATGGCGGTCCCACATCAACAGCACTTAATCCGGCGCATAGTTTCACCACGCCCGGTTGTCATGATGTTTCGCTTACCGTAACTGTGCCTCCGGGCTGCAGCACAACGCAAACGTATCCGTGCATGATTAACACGTATCCGCAGCCGGTAGCCGCGTTTACTGCAACCCCCACATTTACCAGCATTCTCAATCCAACGATATCATTCACCAACCTTAGTACCGGAGCAACAAACTGGCTTTGGGATTTCGACGACAACAACACCAGCACCGTTTGGAGTCCTTCGCATACCTACGACTTGCCAAATACATACAACGTAATGCTTGCCGTTTCTAATGATTCAGGCTGCGTTGATACGGCTTACCTTGCTGTGCGTGTGCTTGATTTCCACACGTTCTGGGTTCCGAATGCATTTACACCCGACGGAACGGGACTTAACGATACCTGGGGGCCGGTATATACTAATATTCTTGAGGAAAATTACCTAGTGCTGGTTTACGACCGCTGGGGCAATAAAGTGTTTGAAAGCAACAAGCCCGGCGAAAACTGGAACGGCACATTCCGCAATAACGGCGGTGAAATCGTGCAGCAGGATGTTTACGTCTATCGCATTGTTTACACCGATAATCTTTACGAGAAGCACGAGCTGATCGGAAGTATTACGGTGGTTAAGTAAGCATCAGTTCGTTTCAGAAAATTAGCACTTCTCACTCGGTATCGTTGACTTCCCGATCAGTGAATCGTGTGGTGATAATTTTTGATGGAGTCAATAAACTTCCAGTAATTACTCAGGGCGAGGAAATGTCAATTTAACTCCATCTTCTTTATTGGTTATAAAGTAAATTCAGTTAACGATCAAATCCGCTGACCTTGTAACCTAATCATCGATGCGAAACTACCTGTACATTTTATTTTTATGTTTTGTTGGTTCGCTGCAGGCTCAAAACTGGGTGCATCACCCCGGAGGTGCTCCGACTTTCATTTACAGACTTTATGCCGATACAGTAACTAACAAGGTTATTGCCGCAGGGGCTTTTACGATGGTAGGTAATGTGCCGGTGCAGGGTATAGCGGTATGGGATGATACCGCATGGACAGCTGCAACGATGCAAGCCTTTACCGTATCGCCCAATTTTTACAGTGTGGGAAAGTATAATAATGATTATGTGTTTGGGGGAACGATTTATGATTGGGATCAAACCGATCCGGCTTATGTGGTGCGGTGGGACGGCAGCGCGCTCGATTCCATTGGTCATTTGCGTATTGGCGGCGCTAACAATGTTTTGCAATGGGGAAACGATCTTATAATAACTACCTCTTTTGGCAACGATATAATTAACGGTGTGCCTGTATCTTCGATAGCCCGCTGGGACGGTGTAAACTGGTATGACCTGAATCTGGGGGCATTTAATGGTCGTGTGTCTTCTGCTTTTATTTACAGGAATCAATTGTATGCATATGGCTCTTCAGCAGCAGACAGTTTGCCTTATTTACATAAGTTCACCGGCAACAGCTGGCTTACAGTGGGACAATCATTGAATCCTAACATTGAATCATTTTGTGTGTTCAACGATGAAATTTACGCAGGACGTTTTACCAACGGCAACGATTTGTTGGGTGCAGTACTTAAACTCGACACGTTGACCAATACGTGGATAAGTCCGGGCGGTGGTGTTCAACGCAATGGTTATGCCGCAGTTTCAGGCATGGCCGTGATGGGTGGTAAGTTATATGTTTCGGGCCTTTTCGAATTTGCCGGAGGTGTGCCTGTGGAAGGTGTGTGTACCTGGGACGGCACCCAGTGGTGCAGTTTGGGGAATTCGCTTACCCATCCGCCCAATACGTGTGCAGCGCTCGATAGTACCGTTTTTTTTGTATCGAACTATATTTTCGATAGTGTGCCCGCCACGGGTTTTGTAGAGTGGGTTGGCGGAAATTATACGGATAGTTGTGGGTCTCTGACTACGT
>CALRTD020000230.1:0-7009 GCA_943371015.1 Synechococcus sp. UW140
ATTCACTGTATCAACCGCAGATGCTGTTTGCCACGAGTTGAGCAGGCAACCGGTAACCAAATACGGTGTAAATGGCTGATGAAAGAGATGTGTGTATTGAGTAAATACCAGATCCCAACTGGCTTTTGGCGGCTCAACACTTATAATGCTTCCGGTTGATGAAAGCGAAACGAAGGTGAAATTGTATGTGCTGTCTTTAGGTACTGTGATTCTGTTTTCGGAACCGGTGAGTGTTGCAAATCGAATTTCGTAGGCTGAGGAATTCACCTGAAGAACCTGAATTTTTCGGATGCCTTGTGGTTGTCCTGTTTCGCTGTAACCACGATCAATGATGTAAACTGGTTTGGTTTGCCGCCAGTCGCCAATTGCAGTTGAGTCTTCGTTCCCCGATGCTTCGTCAAATTTCCTTCCGGCAGCAAAGCCTATACTGTCTGTAATGGCTGTGAAATTTGTATCGGCGGTATTCCAGGCGGCCATTGCTTTACTGCTGTTGAGGAAAACATGAAATCCCGATGCAGTAGTTTGAAAAGCCAGATCCCAGCTTGTTTTCAGGCATCGGCCAACTTCGCGGTTTGTGCCCAGATCAAAATAAATTTGCCAGCGGTAATTTGCATCCATGTTCACCGCGCTGGTTGTTAATGCTCCTGTTTCATGCGGTGCAACCGGAAGTTCTTCGCGTTCACACGAAGCAAGAATAACCAAAGCAAAGATCAGATACAGTGTATTTTTCATTTTACAGAATATTGAAACTGCCATTGAAGTCTGAAAAAGTATTGCCGTCCGGTGGCAACAGGTTGCGAAGTTCCGCTGCTGTGTGCCGTTCCCGAAGCCGCTGCCGTGTTTACAGAGCGCACATTGGTAAGATTTTTTACTCCGGCCGAAATTCTCAATTGGTTGTCGAATAAACCCTTGGTAAATTGTGCATCCAGCATATTCCACGGATCCACTTTTGTAAGTGCTGTATTTCCGTTACTGGTAATTGAGTAGCCCGGCAAACTTCCGTTGTACTTCCACCAAACTGAAAATTGAATAGATGGTTTTTCGGCAGTGTAAACTACATTGCTGCGCAGTTCAGTGCTCCATACAAATTCAGGTAAAGAAGCATATTCGGCCGAAAGCTGGTTGAAACGTCCTGTGTAAGATGCTCCCGCAGAAAAAATCCAGTTGCCTGAACTGAGCTGTAAATTGCCGGTTACGCCTCTGGTTTTGTATTGCCCAACATTGATGTAACTGAATTCGGTTGATGTAATTTGTGCCAGGGTGATCAGGTTACGGATATCATTGGCAAACAGTTGAAGTGTTGAGTTGATATGAAGTTTTCTGATGCTTGTTTTATGCTGTACATTCAGCATAAAACTATTTGCAGTTTCGGCTTTTAGTTGTTCATTGCCCTGGATATTATGATTCACATCTACAAAGTAGAAGTACAATTCTTTGAGTGATGGAGCTCTGAATCCTTGTCCCCACGAAGCGCGGATGATGAATTTTTTTCCGGCATTATATTTCAATTGAAGCGAAGGAATAACCGGCGCACTGAATACCGAATTCCATGCCGCCCGAACTCCGGCACGTAACACAAACTTATCAGTTCTGAATTCGCCGGCTCCGAATGCTGCGGCATCAATGATTTCAGCTTCAGTTCCGTCGATTCGTTTGCCCAAAGCAGTTTCCCGGTTTACATCAATTCCGGTTTCAAAACGGTAGTGCGATGAGTCTTTGTGAAACACCGCAACCGAACGCAGCAGTTGCAGCGAAAACGCCGATGTATCTTGAAGTCCGTTTCCGGAAGCCAGTGTATTTGTAAGTGTGGTAAGATCGCGCAGCCAGGTATTTTTTATGCGTTCAAATTCAGAGACTGCGGCAGTTGTTGTAAGGATAAAATGTGGTTGGGGTTGCCAGCGATAGCCTGCTGTAAACGAATTGCGCGAAGTATTGAATTGATCGTCGAAAGCTGTTTCGCCGTAAGGACTGCGGGGCGCGCCGCGACTGATCATTTTTTCGCTGAACACATCGGCATTGAACGAAAGCGATGAGCGGCTGAAGTAGGTGCAACTGTATGCATTGAGCAGTAATTGTTCGCGGGGTTTCCATTGGTCGGTGCGTGTTGTATCAGCAACCGGAACCCAATCAACATAAAATGGATTTTGCCAACTGCTCCATCCATCAAAAAAATTACGTCCGCCGCTTACTGCCAGAATACTTCGCTTGCACCGGCCACTCAGCCGAAGATTTGAGTTGAATTGCCCGGAGCTTTGATAATAAAGTTCTGTTTCGGCAGCTATGTTTGCAGTCTGCTGTTTTTTCGTAATCAAGTTAATTGCACCAGCCAGTGCATTTGTACCGTAGCTCACCGACAGCGGGCCTTCAACAATTTCGATACGTTCAATATTTTGCAGGTTGATTTGTGAAAGATCAACATTACCGTTTAACCTGCCGATGACCGGAATTCCATCGATCAGGATTTTTACATTTTCGCCGCTGAGTCCCATCAGGCTTGCCGAACTTCCAAGTACAGCATCTTCAGACGGACGCATATTCAGTTCATTGCTCAATACATCACGCAGGGTTTGAGCGCCTCTTGCATCAATTTCTTTCCGGTCTATGATCCGAACTTGCTGCACAGCTTCACCGGTTGTAGTTGCCGACCATTGTGCAGTAATAATAACTGTCCCCAAACTATCAGTTCCCGGTTGCAGCACAGCATTGTAACTACTGCATTTGCTGTTCAGCGTATCTTTAAAAGAGTTGAAGCCGGTCATTTTAACCAGCAGCACTTGTTGTTTATCTGCAATGCTGAATACAGCCAAGCCATTGGCATCTGAAATTTGAATGCGCTTTTCAGTTGTACCTTCAACAGAAAGCTCAATCCACGCGCCCGGCACAGTTTCTCCTGATGTAGTTTTTACTAAAATGCGTTGAGCCTTCAGATCAATAACCTGAAGGCTTAACAGCAGAATGAGCAGAACAAGTCTATTCATCGTGAATTAATTTTTTTACTTCTAAACCGGCTTTAGCTTCGCTCAGTAAACGCAGCAGTGAGTTAGCTTCAAAAGGAGTGAGACCAATCATCATACTGTTGTTTACAATGGCAAGCTGAATACATTTTTCCTGGCAGCAGTTCTCAAATACATTCAACTCTTCGGTATGCTTTTCAAGGCGAATTCTGAATTCATCAAACTGATGTTCAGTAAGCGTAGCTATCGTGGTTCCGAATACAAACTGAATCATTTCGCACTGCCGGCATTGTACCACATAGCCCGAATCATGAAAGGCTAACACATGAACAGCTTTACACATTTTCGCGAACCATATAGTTTTTAAAATAAGTTGGGTTGATGATGACAAAGCCTTCATTTTTGTTGGCTCTGATTTCTATTCTGATGTACTTATTTTGATCAGCCGGTGAAAACAGTACTTGCAGCACAGCGTTATGAATTGATGTTCTGGAAACTGTAACTTCTCTGAGACCCGTTAGCGCAGCAATACGGATTGCTTTTTTGGCAATAGCAGCGGCGGTTATGCAGTACAGCTTTTCGCTTACTTTACCGGCAATATAACTGTGTGTTGTATTCATGTAAAAGATGTATTGCGCGGATTGAAGTGATTATTACTCTCATCGAGTAATTCCTGAATTGGTCTTAGCTGCACAAGCAATTTATTTTTACCTGTTTGCGGAAATCGTGCAAGCACACCGGCACTGTTGAGTCTTTTCAATTGCAAACGCACATCTTCTGCGGAGAGCTGATACCCTTTTTCTGCAAGCTTTTCAGCAAGTATTTTTGAATCAGCAGGGGCATTTAAAAGAATAAGAACGCGCAGTAAATCAAGTCTCAGATCATTGCTTCTGAACCCCTTGCTTTGTATCAGCGCTTCATAAATTTCTGCTGTATCGGTACTCATCTTATCGAATTAGACCGAAAAAGGGATGTACAAATACCACACATCAAAAGTTTGTACATCCCTTTATTCGGAATTATGATTTAATCATGTAAGCCTCAATTGCTTTACGAATTTCAACCTGACGTTTGGGTTGTTCAGAAGTGTAAAGCGTTTCGCCAAGGCGGAATAGTTCTTCGTAAAGTGGTTTGTTATTTACCTTATCGTGCAGCTGAACGTTGTCTTGTTCAGCAATCATGCTGTTCCACACGATGCGCACATCTTGCCAGTATTGGCCGTGTTTCGCCCACCATTTTTCGGCAATGCTGCAATTGTAATTTCCTTTGGTAAACTTTTCAATTCCTTTTTCGCGGCACAAGAGTTGATCGCCTTTTTCGTTGCGGATAATTTTTTCGTTATCCTGCTCAAGCACCCATCCGTCGGCTGTAATTTCAATATGGTTAAAGCGGCGCAGCACATTGTAGTCGCTGCGCTTGGTAAACTCGCGCCGGGGCAAGGGTGAATCGCCCGTTGATTCCCAGAAGTGGCGACCATCAGCATGTACCCAGGTTCCGTTTGCCTCGTAGCGCGGACCATCATCAACCTGATATACTTTTTGTGTCCACTGGCCTTTTACTTGTTTCGCATCCAGCTTTACTTTTTTCCAGCTATAATCTTTATCATAAGCCAGCAATTCACTATTCTCATACATCCAGTCTTGCCGCCAGTGTTTGATGATGATTGAATCATTAATAATAAGAATGTGCTGAAGCGAAATCAGGTTTTCGGTTTCGTTGGCTACAAATACATATTCAATTGCTTCTTCATGGTAGCGGTCATGGTATTTGTAGTTTGCATCTGGTGCAAATGTTTCAGCAAAATCAAATGTTACTTTATAGCAACCGGCAAGCTGATGTATTGCATTTATATCCTGCTGTTTTTTTGAGGGTGCTGCTCCGAAAACAAGAGCAGTGGTGAATAAACTGAGAATAAAGAACAGGTTTTTCATTACTTATTGTGTTATGAATTAGTTGATGATGATCCGAAGTGTTTCAACTGAATTGTGGCTAACGATGCGCACATGGTAGAGACCCGGTGTCCAGTTCTCAGTTTCAAATTGCATGAGTTGTGTGAATGCAGTTGATTTTACCGAATCAACTATGCGTCCGGTCTGGTCAAAGATTTCCACTTCAACATTTTCGGCTGCAACACCCAGCATAAGTGTAAACTGATTCTGTGCCGGATTTGGCCAGAGTGATGCTGCTGGCTGTACTTGCTGGTTGTTATTTACAGCAGTTGCACTGACCAGTTCTTTTGTAAAAATGAAATTACCGTTTGCACTTCCGCCAAATCCGGTGAAAACTAGTTTCCAGATATCACCGCTTTGTGTCTGTACGAAATACACGAGTGAGTCTTCAATCACCCAGCCGTTTTGAGCAAACTGTTTCCAGTCGTAGCCAATGCCGTTAATTGCAGTACCGAAAATAGCCGAACCGTGTGAAGCTGTTGTAATATCAACCTGATGAAGCTCAGCAGAGGTTGTTCCGTAATTGTGCAGAACACCTGCCACAGTATAAGGTGTTGGAATAAAGGTGGTGTATTGCGTAAACAATAAATCCCAATCTGCTGAAGCAGGTTCACGATCAACTATTGCATTTGTTTGCAGCGAATAGTAAACAAAGTTTTTTGCTGAGTATGGTAATTTGTCGATGCTGAAAACTGCATCATTTGTATTGTTCAGCGATGCAGTACGAACGGTGTATATGCCTGAACCAAGCTGCTGAATCCACAGTTTTCGGTAATTGCCATCTGATAATTTGATGATGAAAAGAGAATCGCCGGTAACAATGTGTGTAACCGGATTGTAGATGCCCCAACCAAGATCAAATGCTGAAGCCGGAAATAAATTGAGTGCTCCGTTTACCCAGCTTGTATCCGAATTGTATCGCGGAGTCCATCCTGTTATTCCAGTTGTATCAACATTTGCCCAGGCTGTTGTATCTCCCGAAGGATAAAGCCAAAGCTGTGTACCGGTAACCGAATTTATATGAATGGCAGTTCCGTATGCTGTACAGTCGAAGGCAAGATCCCAGTTGTTTTTGGGTGCGCTGCCCTGATTATCGTTTTGCAAACTGTACCAAACCTGATTGCCATAACCAGCACCGAGCGAAACAGTGTCAGTAATTATAGTTTGTGCTGTTGTCCCGGCTGTGCTGAACACAACGAAAAGGCTTATGTATAGGTGTTTCATTTTATTTAGAATGGTTTTAAATAACACTGCAAAACACCTACCGGCAAATTTCTAAAGCAATACCCCGATGAGGGTATTTTGTCTGAATGCCTCCTGTTTATTGAAAAATACCCTGTTCTGGGTATGCTTTGGTTGCTGCGCAATTGCCATTCATCACCATCAAAAGCCGGTTGGGCAAAAAAACAGTGCAGTGCAATCAATTACTGAGTAAACTTGCTTGATTACTTAACCGGATATGATCAGACACATACTAAAAACAGCAGTTGTACTTTTCATTGTACAACACAGTTTTGCCCAACCTGTTGGCAACGGATCAGGAAGCGAGGGAATTCGTTCTTATCTGAATGATGAAGCCTGGGCTCCGCGTGAACGCTTTGTAGATTTCCAGCACATGCGCCTCGAACTTTCGTTTGATGCTGCTCAGGGTTTGGTGAAAGGAAAAGTTACTCATCGCTTTTCGCCGCTGCGCCCGATGGTTGATTCGGTTTGGCTCGATGGTCCGGGCATTCGGGTAAGCAGCGTGAGTGTAAACGGTAAAACCGCAACCTGGCGCAGCGAGAAACAAGGCCTCTGGATTTTCACCGGTCGCTCTTTGCCTTTTGGTGAAACCGACAGCCTGACTGTAGTGTACGAAGCCAATCCGCGAAAAGGGTTGTACTTCATCGGCTGGGATGATCCTGATAATATTTCGCGCAAACAGATCTGGAGCCAGGGACAAGGTATCGACAACCGAAACTGGATTCCGTTTTACGATGAGATGAATGATAAGCTAACAACCGAAATGGTTGTCACATTTGCCGGCGAATACAAAGTATTGTCGAACGGAGTTAAGCTGGGCGAGAAGCTGAATAAAGACGGCACACGCACCTGGCATTACCGCAT